>JBDRZD010000034.1:0-19782 GCA_039803745.1 Caldifarciminota bacterium | reverse complement strand
TAATAATAAGTTCTGAATTCTCCATTTTCGTTTGTCTGTCCATGATTTTGCTCAAATATACCAACAGGTCTATTGCCATCATGGTCATGTCCCCCACTATAAAGGACTGCTCTTGCAGTTAAATTAACTGGAAAACCCTGAACAGGTCTTCCTGAAGGACTTGTAACCCTCACAATTACTTCTATTACCATTAGGAGATAAATTAGGATAAAGAAAAGAAGCTCTTTTTTTCAATAAAATTTTATATTCTTAAATTTAATTGACAAATTATCCCTTTTTAGAGCAAAATAAAAATATTATGGAAAAGGAAAAGGCAAAAATTTTAATAAATCTTGCAAGGGAAAGTATTGAAAAGGGGCTAAAAGGGAAAATGTATGAGCCTGAAAATATTGATACAAGCAAAGAGATTAAAGAAGAATTCAATTATAAAAGGGGAGTTTTTACAAGTCTTTATGTTTATCCTGAGAAAAAATTAAGGGGGTGTATAGGAGTTCCTTATCCAGTCTATCCTTTATGGAAAGCAGTTATTATTTCCTCTTATGAATCTGCTTTTTGTGATCCCCGTTTTAATCCTTTAAAAAAAGAGGAATTTTCAAAAATAGTTATTGAACTTACAATTTTAACAGAGCCAGAGAAACTCACGGGGGAGCCAGAAGATTATATAAATCAAATAGAGATTGGGAAGCATGGTTTAATTGTCCAAAGAGGTATATTTAAGGGACTCCTTTTACCACAGGTTGCAATTGAATGGAATTTTAATGAAGAGGAGTTTCTTTCAGAAACCTGTTTAAAAGCAGGATTACCTGATAATGCATGGAAGGATAAGGATACAAGTGTATATAGATTTTCTGGAATTTTAATAAAAGAAAAGGAGCCTTTTGGCGAAATTGAAGTAAAAGATTTATCTTCTTTATAATTTTAAATTTAAAAAGGAGGAAAAATTGGAAATACTTCTTGAAAAAAGTGTAAAGGGTAAAAGGGCTTTAAAATTTCCAGAAATTCCTGATTTTGATATTAAAAAATATATACCGGAAAAATATTTGAGGGAAAAAGAGGCAATTTTGCCAGAGGTTTCTGAAACAGAAATTGTAAGGCACTTTAACGCATTAGCAGAAAGAAATTATCATGTTGATAAGGGTTTTTATCCACTTGGCTCATGCACAATGAAATATAATCCAAAAATAAATGAGGAACTTGCCCGTTTGCCAGGTTTTACAAATCTTCATCCTTTAACTCCTGAAGAATTTTCTCAAGGTGCATTAAAACTTATGTATGAACTTGAAAAATTTTTATGTGAAATATCAGGAATGGATGCAGTATCACTTCAGCCAGCAGCAGGTGCAAACGGTGAACTTACAGGTATGTTAATTGTAAGAAAATATCATACTAAAAAGGGGAATCCGAGAAAATATGTTCTTGTTCCTGATTCTGCTCATGGGACAAATCCAGCATCTGTTACTCTTTCAGGTTATGTTGCAAAAACAATAAAATCAAATGAAAAAGGATTAATTTCAATTCCAGAACTTAAGAAGAATTTGAATGAGGATGTTGCTGCTATAATGATTACAAACCCAAATACACTTGGTCTTTTTGAAGTAGAAATATGCGAGATTACCGAACTTCTTCATGAAGTTGGTGCACTTGTTTATCTTGATGGTGCAAATTTGAATGCATTACTTGGTATTATAAAACCTGCTGACCTCGGATTTGATATTGTTCACTTTAACCTGCATAAAACATTTTCAGCGCCACATGGTGGAGGAGGACCTGGTTCAGGACCTATTGGAGTTAAAAAGGAACTGGAAAAATATTTACCAGTTCCAAGAATAGTTTTTGAAAATGGGAAATATAAATTTTCTTATGATTTTCCTGATTCAATAGGTAAGATGCACTCTTTTTATGGGAATTTTCTTGTAATGGTAAAGGCTTATACATATATATTGATTATGGGAAGTGATGGACTGAGAAAAGTTTCAGAAGACGCTGTTTTGAATGCTAATTATTTAAGAGAAAAAATAAAAGATTTGTTTGAGAATCCTTATAAAGATTTTCCATGCATGCACGAATTTGTTGTTTCAGGGGAAAATTTAAAAAGAAAATATGGTGTAAAAACACTTGATATTGCAAAAAGGCTTTTAGATTATGGATTTCATGCACCAACGATATACTTTCCATTAATTGTTCCAGAGGCACTCATGATAGAACCAACAGAAAGTGAATCAAAGGAAACACTTGATGCTTTTGCAGAGGCTTTAAGAAAAATAGTTAAAGAGGCGGAGGAAAATCCTGAAATAGTTAAAAATGCCCCCCATAAAACTTGTGTAAGAAGATTGGATGAGACGCTTGCAAATAGAAACCCTGTTTTGAGATGGAAGAAAGATACGATGACTTAATAGAAAGGATTGTTAAAAGAATATTAGAACTTAAACTTGAAGTTCCTGCTATTTTACTTTTAGAATCTTTAAAACCTATTTCCTTCATAACTTCTCAATTCTTTGTTTTTCTTGAACCTTTTGTAAATTCAATTTTTTCTTTTAAAAATTATCAAAGATTCTATAAGATGCTTGAGGATAGAGAGAATATTGAGAAAATAATAGAAGAACTTGAAAAGGGAAGAGAAAGGAAAGGATGAATGTTTTCAGGATTGAGATTGTTCCTTTTAATCCAAGAAGATATGATATTGAAGAGAGTATAAAAGAACTTGGTTTTAAAAAGGAAGCAGAGATTTATGAAAGCAGGATATACTGGATAAAAGGGAATTATGAATATGAGGAAATAAAAAGGATTGCAGAGGAAATTTTATGTGAGGATATTGTTGAAAATTATAAGATAAATGAAAGATTTGAATTTGAAGGAAATGATTTTGAAATAACATATCATTTTGGAGTTAAAGATCCTGTTTGTGATAGTGTAGAGGAGTCAATAGAACTTTTTGGATTTAAAAAACCTGAGGAGATTAAAAGGGGAAGAAGATATTGGATAAAGGGTGATTTTGATGAAAAAGAAATAGATTATATAGCAAGAAAATTTCTTTATAATCCTGTTATTGAAAGAAAGGAAAAGATTATAAAATATATTTTTTTAAAACCTTCTCCTTATAAATTTGAAATTCTTTATGTTCCTATTCTTTCATTTAATGATGACCAGCTTTTAAATTATTCAAAAGAAAAAGGGCTTGCTTTAAATCTTTCAGAGATGAAAAAAATTAAAGATTATTTTTCAAAAATGGGGAGAAATCCAACGGATTGTGAAATAGAGACAATAGCACAAACATGGTCAGAGCATTGTGTTCATAAAACATTTAAGGGTAAATATTATTATGGAGAGGAATACATTGATAATCTTTTAAAAACTTATATAATAAAAGTAAGTGAAGAAATAAAAAAGGATTTTTATCTTGTTCTTTTTAAAGATAATGCAGGTATAATAGAATTTGATGAAGAGGATGCAATCGCTGTTAAGGTTGAAACCCATAATCATCCATCCGCAATAGAACCTTACGGTGGTGCCTCAACAGGTATAGGAGGTGTTATAAGAGATATTCTTGGTGCTGGTAAAGGTGCAAAACCAATAGCAAATATTGATGTTTTCTGTGTTGGACCTTTAGATTTCCCCCATGAAAAACTTCTTGAAGGTGTTTTACATCCTAAAAGAATATTAAAAGGGATTGTTGCAGGTGTGAGGGATTACGGGAATAGAATGGGTATTCCAACCTGTGCAGGTGCAGTATATATTGATAATGGATTTATAACAAACCCTCTTGTTTATTGTGGAACAATAGGAATTATGCCTAAAAAATATGCCTTTAAGAATTTAAAACCTGGATACAAAATATTACTTGCAGGAGGAAAAACAGGTAAAGACGGTATTCATGGTGTAACATTTGCCTCATGTGAACTTGAAGAAAAATCAGAAGAGGTTTCAATAGGTGCTGTTCAGATAGGAGACCCGATTACAGAGAAAAAATTGCAGGATGCTTTACTTGAAGCAAGAGATAAAGATTTGATTGAATTTGTAACAGATTGTGGAGGCGGGGGTCTTTCTTCTGCAATAGGTGAGAGTGCGCAAATCACGGGTGGTGCTAAAGTTTTTCTTGATGAAGTTCCACTTAAATATGAAGGGCTTTCTTATACTGAAATATGGATTTCTGAATCTCAGGAAAGAATGATAATAGGAGCAAAGGAAGAAAATATTAAAAAAATTGAAGAAATATTTAAAAAATACTCCTGTGATATAAAATGCATAGGTGAATATACAGATAGTGGAAAATTAGAACTTTTTTATAAAGATCAAAAGGTTTGTGAAATTGATATTGATTTTTTACATAAAGGAAGACCTGAAATAATAAGAAAAGTAAAGAAATTTTTATATAAGGAAGAAGATCTCAATTTTGAACCACCTTTTAAACCAGAAGAAGCACTTTTAAAACTCCTTTCCTCTCCTAATATATGTTCAAGAGAAAGTATAATAAGACAATATGATCACGAGGTTCAGGGTAAATCCTGTTTAAAACCACTTATAGGTTATAAATTTTTTTCTCCACAGGATGCTGTATGTATAAAACCAAAATTTAATTCAAACAAAAAAATTGCAATTTCAATTGGTTTATGCCCTTCTTACTCCTATATTTCCCCTTACTGGATGGCTGCAAATGCAATTGATGAAGCAATAAGGAACTTAATATGTGTTGGAGTAAATCCTGATAAAATTGCTCTTTTAGACAATTTCTGTTTTGCAAACCCTGAGGATGAGGAGGTTATGGCTGAAATAATTGAATGTTGTAAGTCATGCTATGATATAGCAAAGGCGTATAAAACCCCTTTTATTTCTGGGAAGGATAGTTTATACAATGAATTTAAGACAAAGGATTTAAGGGTAAAAATCCCTGCTACTTTACTTATTACAGGGATAGGAATAGTTGAGGATGAAATTGAGCCTGTATCTGCCTCTTTTAAGAAAGAAGGGAATTTGATATATTTGATAGGGGAAACAAATAAAGAACTTGGTTCTTCTGAATATTTAAAAATTATGGGGATATATAATAAGGGATTTGTTCCAAAAGTTTATCCTGAAAAATTCTTAAAATACTATGAAAAAATCTATGAAGCGATAAAAAAAGGATACATTTTATCTGCCCATGATGTATCACAGGGTGGGATTGGGGTTGCCATTTCAGAGAGTCTCTTTGCAAATGAAAAGGGTGCATTTATAAAAATTGAAAGTTCTTTAAGATGGGATGAATTTTTGTTTTCTGAATCAGCAGGGAGAATAATTGTTGAGGTTGAAAAAGATAAAAAAGAGGAGTTTGAAAAAATTTTTAATGGTTTACCTTTAGAATTTATTGGAGAAGTAATCCCTGAGAAAGAACTTAGAATTGAATTCAATGGTGAAATTATAATAAAATTAAAAATTGAAAAGATGTATAGAGAATTTTCAAAACCTTTAATATGATAAAAAGAATCCTTCTTTTAAGTGACGCTTCCTGTGTTCATACAAAAAGATGGGAAGAAGGCTATAAACTCCTTGGTTGGGATGTTTATACTGTTTCTTTTGAAAAACCTTTATTTAATTTTGAAAAGTTTGAAAAAATTGATGTTAAAATTTCTAATAGAGCAAAATATTTATGTGGCTATTTTAAATTAAAAGATTTGATTAACAAAATTAAACCTGATGTAATTTTTCCCCATTTTATTCCAAATTATGGTCTCCTTTCTTTTCTTGAAAGAATAAGAAAAAATATTCCCTATTTTTTAACAATATGGGGTTCAGACCTTTTGATTTTCCCTTATAAAAATAAGATTAAAAAATTCATAACAAAATTTATGCTTAAAAATTCAAATGGAATAATTGTTGATGCAAAATTTATGAAAGAGATAATAACTTGTGATTTTAAAATAGAAGAAAATAAAATATTTGTTATGCCCTTTGGTGTTTTGAAGGAATGCAGGGAAATGGGGAAGAAGAAGAAGTTTAAGGACGGCAAGGTGGGTGTAATAACATATAGAAAGATGGAACCAATTTATAATCAGGAAATAATTATAAAGGCTTTAAAATGTTTTAAAGATGAAGAAAGAAAAAATTTTTATGTGGACTGGATCGGTTACGGTTCTTTATATAATAAATTTAAAGAATTAATTTATAATGAAGGTCTTTTTGACATAGTAAATTTTAATGGATATGTAGACGAGGAGAAATTGAAATCCCTCCTTTTAGAAGATAGTATTTACCTTTCTTCTTCCCTCTCTGATGGGACAAGTGTTTCACTCTTGGAAGCAATGAGTTTCGGTCTTTTCCCTGTTGTATCGGATATAAAAGGTAATAGAGAATGGATTCTGGACGGTGTGAATGGTTTTTTATTTAATCCGAAAGATAAAGATGAACTTTATTTAAAACTCAAGGAGGCTATCAATAATAGAGATTTAAGAAAGGAAGCATTTTTAATAAATAAAAAAATAATTGAAGAAAGGGCAAATTGGGAAGAAAATTTAAATATTTTTAAAAAATTCGTCATTAAAAATTTATGAAGAATGAAGTGAAAATTATTGGTAGCTTAATCTTTATAATAGCTGTGTTCATATTTCTTTCAATTTTATCCTATCTTTTTAATCCTTCACCTGATCCGTTCCAGAATATCGGTGGTAAAATTGGTTATTTTATTTCAAAATATTCAATTCTTTATTTTGGTAAGATTTTTCCAATACTCGTTAATATTATATTACTTTTTTCTGGAATATATCTTTTTTTTAATAAAGATTATAAAAACTATTTTTTGAAAATCCCGATTTTCCTTTTTATAGCCTTTTTGTTTTCCTCTTTGCTCCATTATTTTTTAAAGATATTATCAACTGATAGAGACATCTTTATTTTATTCAACCAATTTATCAAAGGGTATATTGGAAACATTTTTCCACCTATTATTTATATATTTTTCATTATTCTTTCCATTTATTTTATAGGCTTTAAAATAAATTTACCAGAGATAAAGATTTCTAAAAAAGGAAAAACAAAAACAAAGGAATTATCTGAAGAAAAAGAGACAAAAAAAAGGAGTGTAAAGGTAAAAGAAGTTTCAGAAAGTTATATTGAAATTTCTGATTTTTTAAAGGAATTTGAAGATAAGGAGGAAGAAAGCGTAATTGATAAAAAAGAACTTGAGGAAAATGCGAGATTAATTGAAGAAAAACTTAAAGAATTTAATATAGATGGTAAAGTTATAAATATATCACCTGGTCCATTTGTTACAAGATATGATTATGAACCTGCACCTGGGATAAAGATAAGCAGGATTCTTTCCCTTGCTGATGACCTTGCCTTAAGGATGAAATCACATAGAATAAGGGTTGTTGCCCCCCTTCCTGAAAAAGGGCTTGTTGGAATAGAGATACCAAATAAAAAACAAAAAATTGTTTATGTTAAGGAACTTTTAAATAAAAAGGAGTATTTGGAATCTGATAGTAATTTAGTTTTTCCGCTTGGAGTTACAACAGGTGGTGAGCCATTCTATGCAGATTTAAGAAAGATGCCCCATTTTTTAATTGCAGGGGCAACAGGAAGCGGAAAAACAATGTGTATAAATACAATGCTTACATCTTTACTTTTAAGAAATAATCATTCTGAAACAAGATTTCTTTTAATAGATCCTAAAAGGGTTGAACTTTCCTTTTATGAAGGAATCCCCCACCTTTTAAAACCAGTTGTTAAAGATAGAAAAGAAGCAATTGATATTTTAAAGCTTGCAGTTTACTGGATGGAAGAAAGATATAGACATTTTGCAAAGGATGGAGTGAGGGATATTGAATCTCATAATAAGAATGTTAAAAAGCTTAAATGTTTTCACATGCCCTATATTGTAATTGTTATAGATGAATTTGCAGATCTTATGCTTGCGACAGGTGCACAGGTTGAGATGCCGCTTGCGCGTTTGGCTCAGATGGCAAGAGCAGTAGGTATTCATCTTGTTGTTGCAACACAAAGACCCTCTGTTGATGTGATTACAGGAACAATAAAAGCAAATTTTCCTGTAAGGGTTGCCTTTAAAGTTCCATCAAAAGTTGATTCAAGGGTTGTTTTAGATGAAATAGGTGCAGAAAAACTTTTGGGAAGGGGTGATATGCTTTTTATACCACCTGGAAGTTCAGAGTTAATAAGACTCCATGGTCCTTATATAAACGAAGAAGAAATAAAAAGGATAGTGAATAAAGTGATAATAGATTATCTCAATAAAAAATTAAAAAAGATTTTTGGTGAAAATGATTATACTCCATGGATAAATAAGATTTTAGATTATGGACTGATTTCAACTCTGACAGGTGGAGAGAAAACTGCCTTTGATGAAAGAGTTGAACTTATGGCTGATTATTTCTTCGATTATTTTCCTGAGAAGGAAAAAGAAAAGGAAAAAACTCTTGATAAAATTATTGAAATTACAAAAAATTATTATCCACCTGCCCCTGAGATTGAATGGGGAATGCCAGAGGAAACAAAAATTAAAATAGAAGAAGGGGAGATAGAAGGTGAGGACCCCCTTCTTTTTGAAGCAGCGAAGATTTTTGCTCTGCATAAGCAAGCCTCAGCCACCCTTTTGCAGAGAAAGTTGAAAGTAGGGTTTGCAAGGGCAGCAAGGATTATGGATGAACTTGAAAAACTTGGAATAATAGGGCCACCAGAAGGCTCAAAACCAAGAAAAGTTTTAAAAACAGAAGAAGAGATAATCGAAATTTTTAAAAATAAATAATATGGCTAATTTAAAAGTAATTGGAGTTGACCCAGGGACAAGAAGTTTTGATATTCTTGGAATGGTGGATGGAGCACCTCTTTTAGAACTTTCTTTTCCATCGGAAGTTGTTGCAGATAATCCCTCTTATATTGTGGATAAAATGCTTGAATTTTCACCTGATATCATAATTGCACCATCAGGATATGGAGTGCCTCTTAAAAGAATAGATGAACTTACACCAAAAGATAGGTTCTGTCTAACTCTTGAACTTGAAAAAGATAAAAATAGAATACCTGTTTTAAAGGGTTTGCAGGAAATGGTTGATATATTAAAAGAAAAATTTCCTGAAACCTATTTTATTCCCAGTGTAATCCTTCTCCCTTCTGTTCCGGAATGGAGAAAATTCAATAAAATTGACATGGGGACAGCAGATAAACTTGCAATAGGAGTTTTAGCAATTTATATGGAATCTTTGAGAAAAAATATCTCCTATAAAGATGTAAGTTTTGTTATGGTTGAAATAGGATATGGCTATAATGCGGCATTACTCGTTAAAGATGGTAGAATAATTGATGGAATTGGTGGAACACTTTTCCCCGGTCCTTCCTTTTTAAGCATTGGCAGTATGGATGCAGAACTTGCTTATCTTTTACAGAATTTTACTAAAGAGACTCTTTTTAGAGGAGGGATTAAAGATATAATTGGGAATATAAATGATATAGATGAGATTGAAAAAAATCCCCATAGAGGAAAAGCAATGCTTGCCTTTAAAGAGGGAATCTTAAAAGCAATTTATCAACTTTTTTCAATTTATGAACCCGAAACAATTATTCTTTCAGGAAGGTTAACAAGGAATTCCTTTATAATTAATGATTTAATTGATTTAATAAAAAATAAAACTAATAAAGAAATAGTTATATTAAAAGGTTTTGCGAAAAAAGTAAAAGAGGCAGCACAGGGTAGTGCAATTATTGGTGATGGTATTTTAGGTGGTAAATTTAAAGATATTGTGGATTGGACTCTTATAAAAGAGGCAACTGGTAATGTTCTTTCTTATATAAAAATAAAAAATGAAGCCAATTTTTATTGATTGGGCAATTACAAACAAATGTAATTTAAGGTGTATTCATTGTACAGGTATGATGGAAAATGAATTATCTTGCGAAAGGGCACTTACCCTTATTGATGAAATTAAAGAACTTAACCCTGAATGGATTATAATTGAGGGAGGCGAGCCATTTTTAAGAAAAGATATATTTAAAATTCTTGAAAGAGTGAATATTCATAATTTAAAGACTTATATAATTACAAATGCTCTCCTTTTAAATAAAGAAATAATAAAAAATATAAAAGAAATGGAAAATCTTAAGATACTTGTTTCTTTTGATGGAAGCAACAAGGGAACCTATGAGAGTATCAAAATCGGGGCAAGATGGGAAACATTTATTAAAAATGTTGATCTTCTTAAAGATGCCGGTATTCTCCATGGGTTTACTGTTGTTTTGTCTAAAAAGAATAAAAAAGAGATAGAAGGTTTTGTAGAGTGGGGAAAAAAATTTAAAGTTAAAGTTATAATTTTTATTCCTTTAGAGCCTTTTGAACCGCTTGATGATTATTACAAATTATCTCTTTCACCAAAAGAATACATTGAAGTGATGGAGAGAATAATAAAAATAAGTGGTGAATCAGAAATTAAATTATTTTTTGATGAACCATTTTTTAATGTGTATCTTTCCTTAAAGAAGATAAAATGGAAAGAGGGCACCGAATCAGGCATAATAGCAAATAAAAAGGGATGTATTGCTGGAGAATACATTTATATTCAAACAAATGGTGATGTTCGTCCTTGCATGTTTGCGGATAAGGGATGGACTATAGGAAATATATTAAATACTTCATTGGAAAAAATATGGGAGAAAATGAAAGGAGATGAAGAACTCTTATTTGCAAGGAGAAGGGATAAAAGGAAGGGAGAATGTGCGAATTGTAAGTTTTTTGAATCTTGTTTCGGTTGTCTTGCAAGGATTAAAAGAGTTAAAGGCAGTATTTTTGAATCCGATTTTTTATGCCCGATTCCATATTTAAATAAGGATTGACAAATTCTATTATAAACTTGTATAATTTAATTTATGAAAATTAAGAAAAAAAGAAAAATAACAAAAGAGGAATTAAAAAGGGATAAAGTTGAAGAAACAATCCTTTCTTTTTTTGATATATTTAAAAAAGATCCAAAAAAAATAAGTGGAATATTTATAATTTTATTCGTTGTTATAATTTTGATAGTTTTTCTTACCCAGAAAAGAACCGGGGGTAAGGATTTTCAAGGAGAAAGGATTTTTATTCAGGCACTCACATTTTTAAATGGTGGTGAATTACAGAAATCTGAGGAACTGTTTAAACAGATTTATAATAATTCAAGAAATTCAATTGAAGGTAAAAAATCAATTTATTATTTAGGACATCTTTCATTTCTAAAAGGGGATTTTAACGAAGCCGAAAGATACTTTAAAGAATATATCTCCTCAAAATCGGGTGATGAATTTCTCACCGCAGCAGCAGAAGAAGGTCTTTCAGAGATTTATTTTTCAAGAAAGGAAAAGGATAAAGCAATTAAAAGTATTGAAAATGCTATTAAAATTGCACCATTTAAATTTCAAAAGTCTTATTATTTTTTAAGGAAGGTTGAAATGCTTAAAGAACTTGAAAATAACAAAAATCTCATTCTTAATGTTATTAAAGAAAATGAAGATTTATGGAAGGATTCCCCATTTAAAGATGAAATCACGAATATATTTGAATATATTGAAGGAATTATTAGTGCAAAGGGAGGGTAAATGGAAGAGAAGAAGATTCTTGCTCTTATGAGTTATCTACCTTTTTTATGCATAATACCTCTTTTAAAAGAAAAAAATGATGATTTTGTTGTTTTCCATGCAAGACAGGGTTTTGTTCTTTTTATTTTAGAAATTGTTGGTGTTTTATTTTTCTTTTCCCTTTATCTTTTGTTTTATGGTGTTCCATTTTTGAGGTACCTGTTTTTCAATTTCTTCTTTTCCTTATTTTTGCTTTCGCTTCTTATCATAATGGTAATTGGAATGTATTTTGTTCTAAAAGGTGAAAAGGGCGAAATTTTATGGATAGGAGAAATTTCAAAGAATTTAAAAATATAAGGAGCTTTTATGATAGATAGGGAGAATAAATTTACTGAAAGGGCGAGAAAGGTTTTATGGTTTGCAAAAGAGGAGGCAGTAAGATTAAGACACCCTTATGTGGGAACAGAACATATTCTTCTTGGTATTTTAAGAATGAGCGATTCAATTGCCTCTCTTGTTCTTTCAAATCTTGGTGTTGATTTTGAAGGGCTCAGGAATCATATTGAGAATATGGTTCCACCAGGAATGAATCCGGTTCCCCATACAGAACTTCCACTTGATGCTGACGCAAGAAGGTGCCTCAATTATGCAATAGATGAGGCAAAGAAACTCGGTCATAATTATATAGGAACAGAACATTTGCTTCTGGGACTTTTAAGAGAAAGAAAAGGTGTTGCGGCAAGGGCTCTGGCAGCCTGGGGAGTTTCCCTTGAAGAGGCAAGGGATGAAGTTTTAAGAATATTATCCTCGATGGAGTTACCTTCTCCTGCAAGTGAGAAAAAAGTGAAATATTCTTCAAAACTCTTAGAACAATTTGCAATTGATTTAACTCAACTTGCAAGAGAAGATAAACTTGACCCTGTTATAGGAAGAGAGAGGGAGATAGAAAGGGTTATACAGATCCTTTCGAGGAGGAAAAAGAATAATCCAGTTTTAATTGGTGAACCCGGAGTTGGTAAAACTGCAATCGTTGAAGGGCTTGCTCAAAGAATTGTAAAAGGTGAAGTTCCGGAAGCGCTCCTTGATAAGAAGATTCTTGCTCTTGACCTTGCAGCAATTGTTGCAGGCACAAAATACCGTGGACAGTTTGAGGAGAGATTAAAGGCAATTTTAAATGAGGTTATAAAATCAAAAGATATAATACTTTTTGTTGACGAAGTTCATACACTTGTTGGTGCTGGTGCAGCAGAAGGCGCAATAGATGCCTCTAACATATTAAAACCTGCTCTTGCAAGAGGAGAGATTCAATGTATTGGTGCAACAACAATGGAAGAATACAGAAAATATATTGAAAAAGATGGAGCATTAGAAAGGAGATTTCAGCCAATAATAGTTGACCCACCAACAATTGAACAAACAATTGAAATTTTAAAAGGTTTAAAAGAAAAATACGAGAATTTCCATCAAATTATCTATGATGATGAAGCCCTTGAAACAGCCGCAATCCTTTCTGATAGGTATATTTCTGATAGGTTTCAGCCTGATAAGGCAATAGATGTTATAGATGAGGCTGGTGCAAGGGTTAAACTTTTAAGTAAGGCTTCTGATGAATTACTGGAGAGATATAAAAAAGAACTTGAAAAACTTAAAAAAGAAAAGGAAATTGCAATAAGGGCACAGGAATACGAGAAGGCTGCCGAAATAAGAGATAAAATTGAGGCGCTTGAGGAAAAAATAGCGAGAAGAAAAAGAGAACTTCAGAGTCGTGCTGCACGCCCAAGGGTAAGAGTTGAGGATGTGGCTTATGTGGTTTCAAGATGGACAGGTATACCACTTGCAAAGATTGAGGAAGAAGAGCAGGTAAGACTTCTTAAAATGGAGGAGGAACTAAAAAAGAAAGTTGTTGGGCAGGATGATGCAATAAAAGTGCTTGCAAGGGCAATAAGAAGGTCAAGAGCAGGGATTAAAGATCCGAGAAGACCTATTGGTTCGTTCATATTCATGGGACCAACAGGTGTCGGAAAGACTCATCTTGCGAAAGTCCTTGCTGAATTCTTATTTGGAGATGAAAATGCCCTTATAAGGATTGATATGTCAGAATACATGGAAAAATTTAATGTTTCAAAATTAATAGGTGCTCCACCTGGATATGTTGGTTATGAAGAAGGTGGACAGTTAACAGAGAAAGTAAGAAGGAAACCTTATTCGGTTGTTTTGTTTGATGAGTTTGAAAAGGCTCATCCAGAAGTTTTCAATATACTTCTTCAGATTCTTGAGGATGGTGTTTTAACAGATAATTATGGAAGAAGAGTTAATTTTAAAAATACAGTTATAATTCTTACATCAAATATAGGGACAAGGTATTTAAAAAAGGCAAAAAGTCTTGGATTTCATTCAGAGGGTGAAGAGTTTGATTTTCAGAAAATGAAGGAATTTTTAATGGATGAATTAAAAAGGATTGTCCCTCCTGAATTTTTAAATAGGATTGACGAGGTAATTGTATTTAATCCATTAACTTATGAAGATTGTAAAGGAATACTTGAAATCCTTTTATCTGAACTTTCTGAAAGACTTGAAAAAGAAAGACATGTAAAAATAACTGTAAGTGAAAATGCAAAGGAATTTTTGGTAAAGGAAGGTTTTGACCCTGAATTTGGTGCAAGACCAATTAAAAGAACTTTAAGAAAATATATTGAGGACCCGCTTTCAGAAGAAATTTTAAAAGGTAAGTTTAAAGAAAATGACGTGGTTTTAGTTGATTTTGAAGATGGAGAAATAGTTTTCAAAAAGATGGAAAAACTTCCTACAAAGGCAGAGTAGATGCAAAATTTTCTTTTAATTTTTTTTCTCTTAAAAATTTCAAATTTTTATTTAAAAAATATAAAGATTGAAGGGAATAAAAGAATATTTTCTGAATTTATAAAGAGTAGTTTTGGAGTTAAAGAAGGAGAGAGAGTAGATTTTCAAAGATTGAGTGAAGGGATTAAAAACCTTTATAAAACTGGTTATTTTGACCAAATTGAAATTTTTGCAACTACCAAGGACACATTTATTGACCTTATCATAAAAGTGAGTGAGGCACCAAGATTAAAAGAAATAATTTTTAAAGAAAATTATAGAATAAAAACAAAGGATCTTGAGAAAGAAATAAGTTTTTTAAAAGGAGAAGCTTTATCAAAATCAAAAATTTTTGAATGGAAGAAGAAAATAATTGATTTTTATAAAAATAAAGGTTTTGCTGGAACAGAGGTCTATGATTCAATTCTTGTGATAGATGATGAAGCCAGTTTAATTTTTAAAATTAAAGAAGGTGCGAAGGCAAAGATAAAGAAAATAGAAATCTATGGGAATGAACATTTTCCTGATAAAAAAATTGAGATTCTTTTAAAAAATAGAGAAAAGACATGGTACAGGAAGGCAAATTTTAAGGAAGAGTATTTTGAAGAGGATCTTTTAAAAATTGAAGAATTTTATAAAAATAAAGGCTTTTTAAGTGCAAAGGTTGACTCACACAGAATAAATGAAGCAGGGAATGAATTTATAGAAATTGATATATATATTACAGAGGGGAAGAGATTTTATCTTGGGGATATTATTTTCAAAGGGGACCTTATCTTTCCTGAAAAAAAACTTCTTGAGAAATTCAAAATTAAGAAAGGGAAGCCTTTAAATTATAAGAAATTTGAAGAAAGTATAATAGAGATACAGGGAATGTATGCTGACAGGGGCTATCTTTTAGCAAAGGTTATTCCTCTTGAAGAATTAAATGATTCAATTGTTAATTTTGAAATAAATATAAAAAAGGGTAAAGAGGTTTATGTAAGAAAAATAGATGTTAAAGGAAATACAAGAACAAGAGATTATGTTATTTTAAGGGAACTTGATATATATCCTGGTGAAAAATTTTCAAGGGAAAAACTTATAAAGTCCCAGAGAGACTTATATTTTTTAAATTATTTTGAAGATATTAAATTGAGTTTTGATATTCTTCCGGATTCAGAAAATGTTGATTTAACTTTTTCAGTTAAAGAAAAACCGACTGGAACAATTCAGGCAGGTGCTTCTTATTCTCAACTGCAGGGTGTTTCTTTATTTATTCAATTAAGTCAGCCAAACTTCCTTGGTAAAGGACAGATTTTAAGTTTCCTTGTTGAATATGGTAAATATAGAAAGAATTTTCAGATTTCTTTTACAGAGCCCTGGCTTTTTCAAAGACCCTATTCCTTCGGGTTTGATATTCATGATTTAACTTCTGGAATACCTCGTGAATATGATGAAAGAAGGCAGGGTTTTTCTTTATTCTTTTCAAGACCAATTTTAAGTTCAGATTATTACAGATGGAGAATAAAATATTCTTTTGAAAGGATAAATATTTTCAACATATCAAAAAATTTTAGACCTTCTCCTATTTATGATATAAGAAAAGAGAAGTGGCCAAAATTTTCTTCAAGATTGGAAAATTCATTTATTAGGGATTCAAGGGACAGGGTTTTTAATGAAAGAAAAGGTTCCCGTTTTGAATACACAAATATCTTTTCTGGTTATTTTCTTGGTGGCAATCTTTCCTTTTATGGAAACATTTTGAATTATGCCTTGTTTATTCCAGTTATTAAAGAGAAAGTTGTTAATATGTTTTATTTTAAATTTGGTGCAGTTGGTAAATTCAGGAGAAAGGATGAGATTCCAATTTATGAAAGATTTAGACCTGGTGGAATTTATACAGATTTTCAGGTAAGGGGATATGATGATAGGAGTTTGGGCCCAAGGAGCAGAGGAGTGGTTGTTGGAGGGAAATATGCTTTTACATTCAATTATGAATTAAGGATTCCCCTTTCTGATAATTTCTATTTTCTTATTTTTTATGATGCAGGTAATGCCTGGTTAAAATCTGAAAGTTTATGGAAAAATATCAAAAGGGGTTTCCCTCTTTATAGAGGAACAGGTTTTGGTGCAAGGATTCAGATTCCAATGATGCCTGTTCTTGGTATTGATTTTGGATACGGACTTGATAAAGAGAAAAAAGGTTTTATTCCTCATTTCCAATTTGGTATGCAATTTTAAAATGAAAAAATTTATTTTTTTAATTCTAATCTCTTTTTTATATTCACAGGAGTTAAAAATTTCCTTTGTTGATATGGAAAGAATATTAAAAGAATATGAAGGTATAAAAGAGTCAAAGGAAGAGTTAAATAGACTTGTGAAGGAATGGGAGGAAGAACTTTTAAATAAGAAAAAGTTTATAGATAGTTTAAAGAATCTTTATGAAAAAGAAAGACCATCTTTATCAGATGAGGCAAAGATTAAGAGGGAAAGAGAAATAAAAATGAAGGAGGAAGAGTATAAAAGATTTCTTGAGGAAATATGGGGTAAAGATGGTAAATTAAAAGAGGCAACAAAAAGGCTTGTTGAACCTCATGTTGCAAAGGTTCAAAAGACTATAGAAAAAATAGCAAAGGATATGGGTTATGATTTGGTCATAGATATTTCAAAAGATGTGATTTTATATTCTTCCCAGAAGGTTGATATTACTGATCTGGTTCTTGAAGAATTGAATAGAGAATATAAAGGAATAAGCGGGACGGGTGTTTTAAGAAAATTAAAAGTTGGTGTTTTCCCTTTTTATGAGAAAGGTGAGGCAATAAGAGCAAGTGGATTTGGGAAAATTTTAAGGAATGCTCTTAGGAACGGTCTTTCAAAATATGCTGCTCTTGAAATTAAAGGAGAGGGAGAGATAATTTCAGCAATGCAAAGAAGAGGATTAGATGAGACAAAAATAGAGATTTCCCATGTAAAGCAGATGATTTTAGAACTTGTTTTAGATTATGCAGTTTTTGGAAAAATAGAGATGGAAGGGAGAGAGATAAAGATATATGCAGATTTAATTGATTCTCAGGGAAATATTATTGAATCCTATGTTGATTCCTCTCCTGACGAACAGAATCCATTAATAGAGGCAGGAAATAGAATAGCACAGAAAATTATAGAAAGATTAAAGAAATGAAAGTCTTATAGTTTTATAAATTTTCCTTTTAAGATTTCATTCTTCTCAATTTTTAATTGGTAAAAGTAAACTCCTTTTTTAAGGTTTTTTATATCAATAGAATATGTGTGGGTTTTATAAAATTTCCATAAATCAATTTCCTTTAATTTTATTCCATTTACTGAATAAAATAAAATTTTCAGCTTTTTATTTTCAAGGCCGGAAGGTAAAGAAAGTTTAAATTTAAATTCATTTCTTACAATTTCAGAAGTAGAAAATTTTAAAATATGTTTATATTTTTTTAATTCTGAGATTTCTATTTCCGGTGGAGTATAATGGTAATTAGAGGTATTATGAATGTCATGGTAAGGAAGTGGCCAGGAAGGAGAATAAGAGGTATATTGGGTTGTAAAGGAATATGATATAATTCCTTTATTCTCAAGACTCGGGAAAGATATATCTATGAAACCATCTTTATCAATATCAGCAAGAACCGGTGAAGAAAATATAGAATAATGAGGCACTACTATTGGGAAACCAGGTAATATTTCACCAGTATGTGTAAGCCCAGTTATTAAATCAAAATGTAAGTATACCGTGTCTCCATTGCTTGCAGTGTCTATTTTCCAAGTCGGGTTTAAAACAAAGATTTCAGAATAACCGTCTTCGTTTATATCAACGCAAGTGGGTGGTGATTGAACACCACCATAATCAAATTGTGGAACTTGTACAGGGAAACCCGGTAACACATTACCATTACCATCAATCACATAAAGGAGGGAGTTCCAATCATTTCCTGCTTCAACTGCTATAATTTCTGGAAGTCCATCATTATTTATATCTCCAAGTGCAAATCCATTCCATATCCATTCATTTGGAAGTAGAAATGGAAAACCCGGAAGTATATTACCATTGTGGTCCATAGCATATATTTTTTCACCTCCAGAACCTAATCCATGAAATATTATTTCCAAGAAATTATCTCCGTTTATGTCACCTAAAAGTGGCTGGCATCCTATGATACCCGGAAATATACAAGGTGGAATATAATAGCTTCCGTCCGGCTCAAAAATAGTAACCCATAATGTATCATTTCCCTGCATTCTTAATATAAAACTTGTAGCAACGATTTCAGGTGTTCCGTCAGCATTTAAATCGCCTATACTCAGACCTTCAATCATCCCTTCTACTCTGAAGGGTGGGGTGGAAATTAACTCACCGTTTTTTTTGAAAATAAATAAATAATTTGGTCTTACAGGAAAAATGATTTCAAAATTATTGTCTTGATCTAAGTCATATATGACAGTAGGAGTGTATAATATCCAATCAAAATATACAGAATCATCTTCATATATCCTTGGCCAATTAGGGTAATAACTTCCGTCACTTTTGAAAACTTTAAAATATACTTTATGCCGAGATGTATCATATATTACAGCCGGAGGAATTATTTCAAAATATTTATCACCGTCAAGGTCTGCAAGTGCAGGAGGAACAGTATTATTTTTACCCACATTTATTGGGAAATTTGGTAATAATTTGCCTTTATAATCTACTGCCCCTATTTGATAAGGACCTCTCCATCCAAATACTATTTCTTTATATCCATCATTGTTGATATCCCATAAATTGGGTAAATGAAGGCGGCCATAAGCACTTCCTGGTTCTGAGTAAAAAAACGGGAAGCTGTCCTTTAAACTTGGTGTAAAGCCATAATTGGAAGTGTAAAATTTAAATATATAATCATCTATTGGTGAGCCTTCTGGTATTCCGTTTCCGTTACCATCAAGGGTTAGACCATTTTTACCTTTTACATATCCTTTTATTATACATTGAATTGTATCATATTCTTGCCAGTACCCAACTATTTTCAGTCCCAGAAAAGGATAAGGTAAATTGCCAAAATATCTTAATATTTTTTTAGGCAATTTTGAAGAATTAGTAATAAATTCCACTGCTCCCTCATCAAAAGAGGAAGTATCCATTTCTTGAGAAAATATAATCCAAATTCCATAATAAGGGGGTATAGTATCCAAAGGGATTGGAAATGTCCCTGAGACTTGGGGGGGAATGAGAGTATCCCCTTTATAAATAATTAAAAAAAAATAAAAAAATTTTCATATTCATCACCCCCTCATTTTTAAATAAAGTTTGAAATGAAAGGGTAGGATATAAGGCGAACGGTCGATTAGTACGGCTCGGCTCAACCCCTTACGGGGCTTTCACCTGCCGCCTATCAACCCGGTAGTCTTCCGGGGACCTTCAGGGGCACC
>JBDRZD010000033.1:0-20387 GCA_039803745.1 Caldifarciminota bacterium | reverse complement strand
AAGAAATGTTTGATGAGGATAAAAAGAATGCTGAAACACTTATTTCTTATCTTGAGAAAATCCTGGAAAAATTATAATGCTTTATCCAAAGAATGAAGATTAAAGACATTCAGACCCAGAAAGCAATCTTTTATTTAAATGAAGTTTATAATGTTCCTTATGATGTTTTTCCTATCTTTTTAAAGTTTCAAGATAAATAGCAATTTGTCAAAGAGCGATTTTAAACTATTTTTGATTTTTTATTTTATCACTTTTTTGGTTTTGTCATAATTTGTCAATGGAAAGCTTTAAATTTTTCCTATGAACTTATTTATGGCTAAAAAAATTATAAAAGGTTTAGGATTCCCGGGGTTTAGAGTTAAAAGAGTGTTGATAAACTTGACAAAAAGGGAAAAGTGGTATATAATAAAAGATGAAATTAAAAGGAGGGAAATTTGAGAAGAAGTAACTCAGTAAACATAAAGGGATTAAAAGATTTATTGATAGAGATAGCAAAGAAAGTACAGGAAGGAAAAGCATTTGAAATACCAGCACTTTTTATATGGGGACCACCGGGTGTTGGCAAGTCAACAGTTATTAGGGAAGTGGCAAAAGAATATAATTTAAAAGTTATAGATTTAAGGCTTGCTCAGATTGACCCTGCTGATTTAAGGGGTATTCCATTTCCAGATAAGGAGACAAAAAGATTGGTCTGGTGGATTCCTGAATTTTTTCCAAAGGATGGAAAAGGTTTTCTTTTTTTAGATGAGTTGAATTTAGCAGACCTTTCAATTCAGGCAACAGCATATCAACTTGTTCTTGATAGAAGAGTTGGAAATTATAAACTTCCTGATGGCTGGTATGTATTAGCAGCAGGGAATAGAAAGGAGGATGCAGTTAATGTATTTGAAATACCTGATCCATTAGTTTCAAGATTTATCCATATAGAAGTAGAACCAGATCTTGATATATGGATTGAATGGGCGGTAAAGAAAGGAATATCTGAAGAAATAATTGCTTATTTGAAATATAGACCCGAGAATTTTATTAACATAAAGCCTGACAGGGTTTCAATTGCTTATCCCTGTCCAAGAACATGGGAGTTTGCAGACATAATCTGGAAATTGACAAAAAATGTTGAAACGGTTGCTTGGGCAGTAGGAGGTCCTGTTGCTGCTGATTTTGTAGCCTTTTTAGAAGTATACAGGGAGTTACCTGATATAGAAAAAGCCTTAGAGACAGGGGAGATAGATTTTCCATCTCGCGAAAAAACCTCTATGTGGTGGGCTATCTCAACTGCTTTAGGTTTAAGACCTAAAAATCAAAGACATATAGATAATGTTGCGAAAATCTTACTTGATATTAGAAAAAATTTTGTTGAGTATGGTTCGTATATATTGAATTTGATTCTTAGAGATGGAGAAAGAGGTTTAATGCTTAGAAAAAGCAAATTTTATAATGAATTAAGAGAAGCATATTTTGATTCTCTGCTTTAAATTAACGAAAAACAAATGAGAACAAAGGAATTTGAAAGGGCAATTGTAAAAGTGGTGATGGAACACCCTTTTTTCAGAAAGTTATTATTAGAAACTGTTTTTGAAGAAGAAATGAATATACCCACTGCTTGTGTTTATGGGGACGGACGCTTTAAGGTAAATCCGAACTGGTTTAAAGAACTAAGTGAATCTGATAGAGTTTTTGTTATTCTTCATGAAATTTTGCATATTGCTCTATGTCATTTTACAAGGCTTGGTCAAAGAGAAAGATTTTTATGGAATATAGCAACTGACCTCGCGATTAATTCTATGCTTTTGAAGATGGGATTTAAAATTGATAGACTCAAAGAAAATTCATTATTTCCTGAAAGGTTTGGTTTTAAAGAATGTCTGTCAGCAGAGGAGTATTATAGGCTTTTGCTTAAAAATTTTGCATATTTTTACCCCCAAGGATTTGATGATCATTATTTTTGTGATAGTAGAAATGCACAAGAAACAGAGGAAAAATATAGAAGAATTTTGATTGATGCTTGGAATGAAGCAAAATTAAAAGGTGATTTCCCGGAATGGTTGGAGGAGTTAATTGATGAATTAAGGGAGCCAAAAATTAACTGGAGGATTATGCTGGCTAAATTTTTAATCCAGAATGTAAGGATAAAGACAGATTGGACAAGACCTAACAGAAGATATCTTGCTTATGATATTATTTATCCAACGAGAAGGCAAAAGATTTTGAAGTTAGTTGTGGCAGTGGATACTTCAGGTTCAATTACAAGTAGCGATTTAAAGGATTTCTTCAGCGAAATTAACGGTATTTTAAATTCTTTTAATTTTTATCATATTTATTTAGTTCAGAATGATGTTAAAATTCAAAAAGTAGAAGAAATAAAATATCCTGATAAATTGCCGGAAGTTATTGAAATAACTGGTAGAGGTGGAACAGATTTTAGACCTGTATTTAAATATCTTGAAGAGAAAAGAATCATACTTCCTCTTGTATTCTTCACAGATTTAATGGGAAATTTTCCTGAGAAAGCCCCGCCATTTCCGGTTTTATGGATTACAAAGGAAAAAAAGGAAGCTCCCTTTGGAATAACTGTAAGATATAAAAAGGAGAAAGAATTTAATGGTCTTTAAAGGAGAATACTTAGATGGGAGAAAGGTCAAAATATATTGAAGCAGTAAAAGAAATTTTTGAAAGTAATAGAATAAATTATAGAGAGGAGATAAGAGGTGATATGGTTTTAGTGAAAAATTATGGGTTATGGATTGTAATATCAGGAGAAGAAGGAAGGAGAGTCAGAAACTTAATAGACCTGTTGCGAAGAAATTTCTTACCTTATTTGATTTTATACAATAGTTTAAAAGAAGAAACTTATATATGCGATCTGGGTGATGAATATAAAACTGAAAGGTTTAAAAATGAAGAATACATTTTCCCTCTCCTAAATTATGAATGGTGGATTTTAACAAATTTAAGAATTATAAAGGAGTTGTGTTTTAAAAAAATGAGATTCTTAATTATTCTGCCAGATTCATTCTGTCCAAGCGAGTGGAGGAAGCACAATTTAGTTGTGAAAATTCTTAAGATTAGTGGTCGGGAAACGGACCGTTTTTTTTATCCTAACAGATTTAAATTGGCGGATTCAGGTAATTATTATGTGAAATTTGAATTAGAAATTATTTTGAGGGGTTTTGAATATAAAAATGGAATTATAAAAATGATACCCTTAAATGACGAGGAATTGACCACAGAATTTATTTTTGGACTTGAAGATATTTTTAAATGTTTAAAAGAATTTGTGGAAAAAAATAAAGGTGTGATGGATTTTGGCAAAGTTATTAATGCTGCTTTTCAGGC
Source organism: Caldifarciminota bacterium (assembly GCA_039803745.1). Lineage (GTDB taxonomy): Bacteria > Hydrothermota > Hydrothermia > Hydrothermales > Hydrothermaceae > JBDRZD01. The sequence goes on along the minus strand of JBDRZD010000033.1, from coordinate 17,051 downwards.
AAATCAATTAAAAAGAGAATTGATGACCAAAAATGAGCTGCTGGATTTTTTAGAAAGAGTTTTTAAAATGGATTGGAGAGGACTGCTGAAATTTTTGGAGATAGAAAAGAATCAAGAGAAAAGAATTGAAAGGATTGTGGAAGAAATAAAGAATGGATTATTTATAAATATGTATATGTATGGAGGGGGTTAAATGGTTTATGATTTTAAAATGGAAAAAGGAGGTAAGAGATGAAAAAGAAAAAAAGAAAAATTAAAAAAGAAAAAATATGTATAAAATGCAAAAAGATATACAATCCTGATTTAACATTTATAAAGATAACCGAGGAGATATACCTTTGCAAAGAGTGTTTTGATGAACTTCTTAAAACAACATCAGAAAAAGGAAAAAACTGTTTCTAATTAGCCGATAGAATTACTTTATAATTTATAAAAATCATGAAAAAATTAATAGTTTCTTTACTTTTTTAATTTATTATTGTATAGCCCCTGTTAATTTTGATAAAGCTGCTATTAAAAAGGGTCCTAACTTCTATAGAGGAATTAATAGTGCTTATATAAAGGGAAGATATACTCCTTTTGGGTGTAACACATCCTTTATAAATTATGAGGCTTATGGAATACAGGCAACTGCAGGTGGATATCATGGTTTTGATGAAACTCAAGCATTAGGTGGTGAGGTTTCTGCATTTCTTTTTTTAAAACGGGAGACCAAAGAACCACTTAATATGAATTTAGATGGCTATGTAGGATTGTTTTGTAAACTCTCAAACCCTATGGAACGATCAATTTCTAGTATAAAACTTGGAATAAATTTCCCTTATTTTTTCAAAGGTGAAATATTATATGGGTTCCCAAATCCTGAAAAACTAACATTAACTTATTCTTACCTGCATTATAATACGCATAGTTTTACTCTTAGTTTTATTTTAAACAAAAATACAGTTATTTCAGCAGGCTGTACAAAATTCCACGGTGGTAAGTATGATTTTTATAATGGTTACTATTTGGGAATAGGAATAAGAGAATAGAATTTTAGTTTCTGAATAAAAGGGAGCAATTTTTGAAACACTCTATAAACCCTCCATAAGGGGAATAACTTTGAAGGTTCTTCTATGTCATTTCTTTTAGATAACAAAGATATTTCTGATTTGACTTTTAATATATTGAAAAAATAAAATTTATTAAATTAAAAGGAGGGAATCGTGATAAATATAATTTTTTTAATTGTAAATGCTATATATATCACCCATCCAAATGGTGGGGAGGAATGGACTGTTGGAGAAAAAAGGGCGATTCACTGGAACTGGGAAGGGAATATAAGTTCTGTAAAGATTGAATATTCAGTTGATGGTGGACAAAACTGGATTTTAATTGCTTCATCAACACCAAATGATGGAAGTTATCTATGGGCAATCCCTAATACTGTTTCCTCAAATTGTTTTGTTAAAATATCAAATGTGAATAATCCTTCTGAATATGATATAAGTGATGGAAGTTTCTCTATTATAAGACCGGTAATCAGGGTTAAGAAGCCGAATGGTGGAGAGGCTTTAAGAGCAGGTGATAATTATCCAATAGAATGGGATTGGACAGGAAATTTTTCAAATGTTAAAATTGAATATACAATAGACGGGACAACATGGCAAACTATAACAAATTCCACTTCAAATGATGGGGATTTTGCATGGACAGTTCCAAATACTCCCTCAAATTTATGTAGAGTAAGAATAACAAATCTTGATGACCCTTCTTCTTCTGATATAAGTGATAACGATTTTACAATAGCCACAAATTCACTTACAGTATTATATCCAAATGGCGGAGAAAATTTTGTTATGGGAAAAATTTATCCAATTCTATGGGACTGGGAGGGAAGCATCCAGAATGTGAAAATTGAGTATTCAGTTGATGGTGGAAATACATGGAATTTAATTGTTGCATCTACTCAAAATGATGGCTCACATTACTGGGTAATACCTTCGTCTCCTTCAACAAATTGCTTGATTAAAATATCCGATGTTTCAAATCCAAGTATTTATGATATAAGCAATAATAATTTCACCATCCTATCATCTTCTATTGAAATTAAAACTCCTGACGGTGGAGAAGTTTTTTATCCAGGAGATAATGCCCCTATTCACTGGAATTGGACAGGAAGTATTGCAAATGTTAAGATTGAATATTCTGTTGATGGAGGCAATACATGGATTTTAATAACAAGTTCAACTCAAAATGATGGAAGTTATATATGGACGGTCCCAGGAACACCTTCTCAAAATGTAAGGATTAAGATTACAAATGTTGATGACCCAAATGTATTTGATATAAGTTCGCAGGATTTTGTAATCAAAAGAACTGAATTTGTAATTAAAAGACCAAGAGCAGATGAAGCCCTTATAGCAGGTGAAAGATATGCAATACACTGGGACTGGCGAGGAAGTGCAGCAGGAGTAAAACTTGAACTCTGGTATAAAACACAGTCAGGAGTAGAGTGGTGGACAATAACAAATAATACTCCAAATGATGGTAGTTTTGATTTTGTTATGCCTTATTATATTTCAGATTCTGCTGGAATTAAAATAACAAATGTTAATGACCCTAATTCCTATGCATTAAGCGGTGTTTTTCGTATAGTAAGACCTACTATAAAAGTAATATATCCAAATGGAGGTGAGCCAATCTTTTTGGGTGAAGATATGGAGATAATATGGGAAACAAACGGAAATATTCAGAATGTTATGCTTCAATATTCTTTTGATGGAACAAACTGGCAAACAATAACAACAAGCACAGCTAATGATGGAAGTTATCACTGGAGACTTCCTGGTGCATGTTTAATAAAAGTTGTAAATACATCTGATATTGATAATTTTGACATAAGTGATGGTTTTCCTGTGATAATTCCAGATACATTAAGGGTAAAGAGACCGAAATTTCAGGATATTTATTATATAAAAAGGAAACATGCAATTTACTGGACTTATATAGTTGATGTACCAAGTGCAGAGATTGAGTATTCAATAGATGGCGGAATTACTTGGAAAACAATTGTTAATAATACCCCAAATACAGGATGGTATACCTGGGCAGTTGACACCTTTTTATCAAATAATGCTATTGTAAAAGTTGAGGCTGCTGGATTAGGATTAAGTGATTCATTTACAATACAGGATACAACTTCACTTATTGGTATCCCTCTAAAAATTTTGTCTCCACTCTCTGGTGATACATTCTTAATAGGCAATAAATGTATAATCACATGGCACAGTCAGCAATTCGCAAGTCCAAACCAGGTAGAAATTTATTATTCAATAAATAATGGTTCATGGACTTATATTGCAACAGTCTCTAACACCCAGAAAAGTTATGAATGGACTGTGCCCAATTATGTAACTGATAATTGTAAAATAATGGTTAAAGATGTTAATGGCACTGCACAGGATATAAGCGATAGTTTTTCAATTCATTTACAGAAAATAAGGATTGTTTCACCGGATTCCACAAAAAGATGGGTTGTTGGAAAGAAATATTTTATATTGTGGAATACCTATGGTAGTTTTGCTAACGCAGTTATAGATTATTCCTATGATGGTGGTGCAACATGGGTTAATATTGTATCCCCTACACAAAACGATGGAGAATATGAATGGACTATCCCAAATACTCCTTCTAATAATTGCCTTGTAAGAATAAGAAATTATGAAAATCCAAATGTTGTGGATATTAGCGATACTTTTCAAATCATACCACAGGAGATATTCATAACAAGCCCTGTTTCAGGAGATAGTTTTATTATTGGAAGAAAATATTTTCTAACATGGGATTATACAGGTGCTTTCCCAAGTGTTAATATTGAATATTCAGTTGATGGAGGGGTTACATGGAATACAGTTGCTTTAAATGTCCAGAATAACCAGGTTTATGAATGGACAATCCCGAATACACCTTCTAACATGGCTTTGATAAAGATTTCAAATTCGGCAAATACAAATGTTTTTGATATAAGCGATACCTTTAATATTGTTCCACAAAAGATATTTGTATATTCACCGGAAAAAGATGAGGAATGGATAATAGGAAGAAAATATTTTATAGCATGGTGGAATACAGGAGTTTTCCAGAATGCAAAGATTGAATATTCTATAGATGGTGGCTCCTCATGGCAGGTTATAACTTCAAGCACACAAAATTCAGGAAATTATGAATGGACAATACCGAATACACCGGGAGATTTCTGCCTTGTAAAGGTTTCAAATGTTCAAAATTTAAATGTTTATGGAATAAGCGATACTTTCAGAATACCTTTACAGACAATAAATGTTATATATCCTTTTTTGAATGTTCAACTTATTTCAGGAAGAAAATATTATATAACATGGGAATGGACAGGGACAATTCAAAGCGTAAATCTTGAATATTCTGTTGATGGCGGAAACACATGGAATGTTATTCAAACAAATGTAAATAATAATGGGTATTATGAATGGAATGTTCCAACTGCAATCTCCAATAATTGTTTTATAAAAATAACAAGTTCTCAAAATCCACAGGTTTTTGACATAAGCGAAAGGTTTTCAATTTTACCGCAACAAATTATAATCACTTCACCTTACGCCTCTGATACCCTTTTAGATGGAAGAAAATATACAATTACATGGAGGACAATAGGTAATTTTTCAAATGCAAACTTGTGGTATTCTCTTGATGGTGGGCAGAACTGGCTGATAATTGCTTCAAATGTCCAGAATACAGGTAAATATGAATGGACAGTTCCAGAGGTTGTATCCAATACAGCAATGATTAAAATAGAAAATTCTTCAAATACTCTTGTTTATGGATTAAGTGATACATTAATCATTTCTTCACCATTTATAGAGATTACTTCTCCTCTTCTTGGAGACTTATGGTTTTCCCAGAGAAAATATTTTATCACATGGAATATGAAGGGGTTTTTATCCCAGATAAATCTATATTATTCTCTTGATGGTGGAACAACATGGAATACAATAGTTTTAAATCAGAATAATCAGGGGAATTATGAATGGACAATCCCTCAGGGAATTTCTTCAAATAATGCAAGGATTAAACTTTCAAGTTCTTCAAATTTAAATATTTATGAGGTAAGTGATTCATTCAGAATAAGTGCAGTAAAAGTTGAAGAAAGCGAAATTCCTTCAGTTTTTTCTTTTAAAATTTTGAATAATATTATAAAAATTTCAATCCCTTATGAATGCACCGGGAAGATAAAAATTTATGATGTTATGGGAAGGATTATCTATGAAGAAAAATTAAAAAATCTTTCAGCTGGATTTTATGAAATAGAGATTGAAAAACTTGGTAAAATCCAAAAAGGAGTTTACATTTTTGAATTTTCAGCAGAAAAATATGGTAAAACAGTTTTTAAAGAAAGGGAAAAATTTTTAAAATTGAAATAATGAATTTACCTTGAGATTATTTTATTTAATTTTGTTTACATTTATGGTATCAAAACTAAATGGGGAAACTATTGAAAATAAAAATGATGAGAAATTTAAACCTTTATCCATCTATTTTGAACTCGGGGGACAGGGAGGACCGCTTCTTTCTCTCTCAATTAATGGAGATTATAGAATTACTCCGTCTTCCACAGTAAGAATAGGGGTAGGTGCTTGGGGATTCTATAATGTGGGATATGTGTATATTTTTTCATTAAATTCTCTTCAATCTTTATGTTCTCAAGGCTCACCACACAATCTGGAAATAAGCATGGGGTTTTCTTATTGTGTCACTGTATGGGAATGGGAAGGTAAAGAAATTTTACTCCAGCCAGGCATGGGATATCGTTATCAACCATGGAAAGGAGGCATCATGTTTAGGATAACTTGTGTTCTTTTCTTTTTTGCCGGATGGATGTTCTACCCTCAAGGTGGGCTTTCTCTCGGTTATTGTTTTTAATATATTATGTTTGAAGTTAATTCTTTACAGGACTTTGAAAACAAAAGCAGAATATCTAAAATACAAAATTTAATAATTCTTGAATTTTTATAAAAAAAACTGTAAAATTTATTGTTTAAAATAGGAGGGGAATAAAATGACAAAATTTTTTATAATATTTATAATCCTTGCTCCTCCTTCTGAAAGAATTAAGGAACTTGAAAAATATAAAGAAATAATGGAAAACTCTGCAAAGGAATTCGGTATTGATGCAAATATTTTGAAAATCATAGGTTATATGGAAACAAGATTTCATCATATAAAATGTCCGTCAATTGATAGAAAGTATGGTATAATGGGAATTTCTGAAGAAGATACTATCTTTATTGATGAAATTAAACTTAAAAATGTTCCTGATTTTGAAATTGAATGTGAACTTCATGATATAGGAAAGACAAAGATTCATTATAAGGGTAAATTGAAAATTATTGCTGGTGACGCGGAGAACAATATTAGGTTTTCAGCATATCTTTTGAAAAAATATTTGGATGAAGAAAACAATAATTTAGAAAAGGCACTTTTAAAATATTTTAAAGGAAATGAATTTAAATTAAAGAGGTTTTTTGAAATTTATAAAGAGGGATTTAAAGAGGGAATAATTGAAGTTGAAGGGAAGGAAATAGAGATCAAGGAAGAAATTTTTGAGACACCAGAACTTGATAGTATTAATCAATTTATCTATGCAGATTCTTCAAACTTTACAGTTTCAAATAGACCATATACATATCCAATTCAATATGTTATAATTCATACTGCACAGGGAACATATGAAGGAACAATTGCATGGTTCAGAAATCCAAATTCTAATGTTTCTGCCCATTATGTTTTAAGATCATATGATGGTCATTCAACCCAGATGGTTCGCCATAAGGATATTGCATGGCATGCAGGAAACTGGACATATAATACAAAAAGTATTGGAACAGAACATGAGGGTTGGATTGAACAGAATGGATGGTATACTGATGAGATGTATAAAAAATCTGCTTATATAACAAGGTCAATGATTAATTTATTTGGTGTTCCTTATGATAGACAGCATATAATAGGACATAATGAGGTTCCGGGAGCAACACATACAGACCCGGGTCCTTACTGGGACTGGACATATTATATGAGACTTGTTGGATATTTGCCTTATCCAGATACAATAGTTGATGACCTTACAAAAGGGTTTAAAAGGGGAGGACCCTATTCTTCTTGGTGGTTTAAAGATAATGTTGGATATGGATATGGTGGTCATATTTTCTGGACATATACATGGACAAATCCTGTTTCAAACTGGGCAAGATGGACACCCAATTTACCCGATACAGGGGATTATGAAATATTTGCTTATATACCAGCAGATACTGAATTTAATGCTTATGTAAGATACAAAATTTATAATTTGATTAATATAACTCCTTACTGGGTTAATCAGGGTAATTTTAATGGGCAATGGAAAAGCCTTGGAATATATCCGATGCCAAAGGAGGGAAATTATATTAATGGATGCGTAACTCTTGGTGATACTTCTAATGTCTCCGGGAAAAAGATTGCCTTTGATGCAATCAAATTTAGATTTTTAAATTCTATTGATATTTTTCCATTTTATTTAATAGATGATGGAGATTCACTTTGCCAATTTTATGGTAACTGGAATTTATCATCCTATACAGGATATTTATCCGATTATAGATGGGCTTATACATATCAGAACGATTCTGTTAAATATGATTTTTCATTTTTACCTTCTGGAATTTATGAAGTAAGAGTTTTTGCAAGAAAGGGATATAATAGAACCCAAAATGCTCATTATAGAATCTATGCTCAAAATGGCACCTTTGATTTTTATGTAAATCAATATTCTCAAGGAATAAACGAAGTTGGCTGGATTTTTTGCGATACTTTTACTTTAATCTCACCTTTTTATTTAATTTTGTATTCAAATTCAACAAATGGTGAGGTTGTTATATCAGATGCAATAAAATTTTCTTATATGAGTCCTGTGGATATAGGTGAAAAAGAAGTAAAAGATGAATATTGCTTTTATAAAAATGGTAAATTAATTTTGAATCTTGAGAAAGACAATTTGTTTGTTTTTATTTATGATATAACAGGAAGAAATGTATATAAGGAATTTTTCCTTTTAAAAGGTAAAAAGGAGATCCCTTTAAAATTTAAAAAGGGTATATATTTTATAAAGATAAAAGGTGAAAGGGATAAAGAAATTACCAGAAAAATACTTAAAATATTTTAATAGAGCCCATTAAATTCTTTATAATTTAATAAATGCTTGAAGTTTATTTTCATGCAGGACTTGGAAAAACAGGAACAAAATATCTTCAATTTGATTTCTTTCCAAAGTTAAAGAATATAAATTATATTCCGATGACAAAATTTAAAAAATCAAAGGAAATTATAAAGAAAAAGGGAGAAGGTAAATTTCTTGTTTCAAGGGAATGTGATGAAAGATTTGAGGAGATGCTTTTATGGTTTAAAGAGGATTTTCCTGATGCGGGAATCATTCTTGTTTTAAGGAGACAGGATGAATGGCTTTATTCTCAATTTAAAAGGATGATTAAAAATGGAAGAAGAATAAAATTTAGTGAACTCTTTAATTTTGAAAATACAGGGTATTTCAAAATAGATGATTTATATTTTTATGAAAAAATAAAGTTTGTTGAAAAGAATTTTAAGAAAAAGCCTCTTGTTCTTATCTATGATGAACTTAAAAATAATCCGGAAAGGTTTTTAGATAAAATTGCAAAATATGTTGGGGCAGATTATGATAAATCAAAGATTTCTTTCAAAAAAAGACATTCATCCTATGGCGAAAAGGAATTAAATATTTTCTATAAATTGTCATCAAGAATAGATTTAAGACCAAGAGGATTTTTAAAAAAATATTTTATCGTTTACCCTATCAGATACCCAATTTTATACCTTTCAAAATATATACCTGACTTTTTAATAAATTATAAAAATATTTTTCCTGAAAAAAAAGAACTTGAAAAAATAAGAAAATTTTATAAAGAAGACTGGAATAAATGCATCAATTATTCTTTGAATTTTTCTTTCTCTTCAATATAAATCTTTCTCACAGGATAGGGGATAACAATTCCCTCCTCTTTATATTTTTTGTATAACCTTTTGATAAAATTATGCCTTATTAAATATTGCTGGGAAAACTCTTTTATATTAATTATTACATTAAAATTTATACCGTATTCACCAAAAGAACTGTATCTTATAAAAACTTCATCATCTTCTTTACCATAAATTTCTCTTAAAACTTCCTTTGCAATAGAAGTTGTAACTTCCTCAACCCTTTCAAGGTCACTATCATAACTAACAGTTACAGGGATTATAAGACTCATCTCTTTTTCAGGTAAATGATAATTTGTAAAAATTGTTGATGACAATCTTGAATTTGGTATAACTATAAGATTATTTAATAAACTTTTTATTGTTGTATTTCTCCATGTAATATCCACAACATACCCTTCTTCACCTGTTTGAAGTTTTACATAGTCTCCCGGTCTTATATGCTTTGAAAGAATTATATGGAATCCTGCAAATAAGTTTGAGAGTGTATCTTGGAGTGCAAGAGCAATAGCAATTCCACCAACTCCAAGGGCTGTAATTATCGGGATTATTGAGATTCCAAGAAAGTTTAAAAGAACAAGAAGACCAATTATTAAAATTGATATTTTTATTATATTTTCAAGAATTGAAACAGAGGGTAAGGCTTCTTTTAATTTTTCTGTATAAATTTTTAAAAAGCCTGACGCAATATTTATTAAAACTATTGTGATTGATAGAATATAAATGGAAATTAATAACTTGTGAAGGACATTAAAAACATCTGGTTTTATTTTTATTATAAAGAGGGTAATATGAATACCTATCAATGTGAACCATATTATTATCCATTTTTCTAAGGATTTTATTATAATTTCATCACCTTCCCATTTTGTCTTTTTTGCGATTTCCTTTAAAAATCTTAAAATGAATTTTTCAAATATAAAACCTAAAAGAAAAGAACCAATAATTATTATAAGTGATAAAACTATTTTGTTCATTTTTCCTTTTTATATTTATTCAATGTTCTTTCTAAATAATTTATAAGTCTTTTCCTTAAATATTTTGGTGATTCAATTTCCGCATGAAAATGGAATGGTAAAACAAGATAATATAAAACTGCTTCTGGATAAGAAACCTTAATTTTTAATCTTATTGAACCATCACCAAATTCTTCAATTTTGAAATCTTGAAAAAATTTTCTTTCCTTAATATAATTTGCAACCTCCCTGTCATAAAAAATGCTCACCCATTCTTCTTTTTCTCCTTTCCATGGTCCAAACATATCCTTTACAAATTCTTTATAATCCTTTCCAATTATTGCATCATAACATAGTTCATCAGTTTTATTAATATTCCTTACCTTTTTTAAATCAAATGTCCTCATCTCATCCCTTAAAGTGCAATAACCTATTAAATACCATTTACCAAAGGCATGTATTAAAAACCATGGAGCAACCTTCCTTTTTATCTCCTTTTTTTCCTTTGAACCATAATAATAAAATTCAATATATCTATTTTCATTTATTGCTTCTTTTATTAAATCATATTTTTCCTTTAAATCAGAAGGGAAAACAAAACTTGTAATTTCAAATATACTCTTATACTCAATATTCCCCTTATATTCTTCAATCTTTTTTATAAATGATTCAAGTTCAGAAATTAATGGGAAATTTTTTTTCTTTTTTAAAAAATCAAAGGCAAAATAAAGGGCATTTAATTCTTTTTCAGTAAAGATTATTTCAAGAGGATAAATATGAATTATATTCTCTTTTTGTTCAATATAATATTTTTTTGTGAAATCATCATAATTTACAGTTATTCCTCTATTTTTAAGTTCTTTTATATACCTGAAAATTGTTCTTTCACTTATTTCAAGATATTCTTTTAATTCTTCCAATCCATATCTGCCTCTTTTTAATAAATTTATAAATTCATTAAATCTCTGAATTTTTGATGTATATTTCATTTTTATATTATAAAGAAAAATGACAGAATTTGTCACTGAGGATTACTATAATTAAAATATGAAAAATGAAATTTTTGAAATAGAAGATTTAAAGATATATAGAAATAGCACAGTTATAAGGAATTTTAAAGAAAATTTAACACTTTCTGATATCATCAAGATTGCCCTTATCGGAAAATTGAATACCCTTTTAATAGGAGAAAGAGGCGAAGGGAAAACAGTATTACTCCATGAGATAAACTCAATTTATTTTGATGAAAAGGGAATATATATAAGGGCAAGACCTGATATGAAATTAAAAGAAATCTTTGAAAGATTTAATATAGATAAATTTAAGTTTGAATTGAAAGAGATTAAGGATGCAAATTTTACAATGATAGATGAAATAAACAGGGCTCCGGAAATTATCCAGAATGAATTTTTTCATATTCTTGATGGATACATTGAATTTGAAAATAAAAAAATAATTTTGGGGAATGGATACCATATCACTTTTGCAACTGCAAACTATGAAAGAAAAGGGGGGATTATAAGGTATTCAGGAATATTTGATATGGATTCTTCAATAATTGACAGGTTCCCTTTAATAATAAATGTTGATTATTTTAATCCTGACCCATTAGATGTAATTGAAATAATTGAGAATAATAAATATGAAATAAAGAGGAACGGGAATTATGTTGAACTATTTAAAAAAATTAATAAAGAAATTGAAAATGTTAAACTTACACTTGATGCAATAATTTCCATTCTTTATTTAAGATACGGGCTTGATTTTTGTAAAAAAAATAAACTCAATTCAAAAAGAATATCAATCAATTCCATACCTTCAATATGTGAGGGATGCCACAGGCTTGGAGAGGGATGTGGTTATATTTTTCCACCGAGTATGAGATTCATAAAAAATTTAAATATCTTTTCAAAGGCAAAAAATCTTTATTTAAAACTTAAAGGAATAAAAAAAGAATATGTTGATTATATTGATATAATTGAGAGTTTTTCCTTTCTTTCCCCATTTAATGGAATTATAAACAATTATTTAATTGAAACAAAATATATGGGTGATGCATATCTTGCTTCAATGGAAATTGGGAGAATGATTAAAAGGAAAATTGAGGAGAAAAAAGAAGTTTTAAAAGAATTATTCTTAAAAAGTTTTGAAGGAAAACTTGCCCAAGGGGATTTAGACATGATTGAAGAAAACTGGAATTTTATAAAAAGAATAATTTATGAAATAAATCATATAGCAAAGGAAGAGGGAAACCTTTTAAATATTAAGGATAAAGAGAAAATTGAAAAAATTTTGAGTAAATATAAAAATCCACTCCTTCATTATTTTTTAAAAAATGATTGAAAAAATTTTTGAGGATATTGAAAGAAATCTTGATTTTATAGGAGGCTTTATTGAAGTTATAAGAATTAAAGGCAGAGAAATAAGAGCAAGTATTGATGTTTATAAATGGAAAATTATTTTGGAAATAGGGGATGAAATAAAATGGAAAGATGGATTTATAAAGGATATATTGCTTCATGAAATAATGCACTGGAAAATATGTCCGATGGATATTTTTTATCATTATGAATTATTTGATTTATCCTTTAAAAATTTTAAAAATTCAGAAGATTCAGGTTATATTTTAAATGCCTTTGAGGACTTAATAGTGAATACCTATAATAAGTTTAAAAATCCACCTTATGAGGGGCAATTAGAATTTTTCAAATTACAAACTTCTCATTCCTTTTCACCTTTTTATTCATTCTTTGTAATATTGAATTTGTATTTATGGAATGAAGAAAAAAGGATAAAAGAAATCTTTAAAGATTTTCAAAATAATAAAGAAAAATATGAGGAAATAATTGAGGATGTAAAAAAATTATTTAAAAAATGGAATATACCTGAAAATAAAGAAGAAAGGATAGGATATTTAAAAAATCATGCTAATTGGAAATTTCTATTTAATGAATTTATAATTTTTTCAAAAAAATATTTCAGAGGCGAGAGGATTCCTTTATCAGTTTTATCATTTTTTGAAGAAGAGATGTCTTCAAATGAAAGTATTGAAAAATATATTAAATTGAAGGCAAAAAGGAGAGAAAAACCCTCTTTTATCTCATCTTCTTCATTTTATGATATTTATTATACAATTATTTCACCTTATGTTGAAATTGAAACAGATGAAAGAAGTGGTTTTGAAATTCCCTTTATAAGTTATGGAAAAGAGAATTTTGATATAAAGAATCATTCCTTTTATGAAATAAACTTTAAAAGACCCTTCTTTGATAAAGATTCACCATTTAAAAATAATATAAATTTTTATGTTGAACCATTTAAAAAAGGAATATTTATTAAAAAAGGTGTTAAAGATTTTTTCCCTGATTTAATGTTTCTTGTTGATTCTTCCCATTCCATGACTTATGGGAGTGATAGTTTTTTGCCATGGGGCAAGAAATATCATAATCTTTTAATTGGGATTTATGGAATTTTCAACTTTTTAAAAATAAAAAGGATAGCACCCTATATTAAATATTCTTTAATAAACTTCAGTTCTAAAACAATTTCAACAGGATGGCTTTCTTATAATGAAATTGATAAAATAAAAAAATTGCTCTTTTCACCACAAAGGGGTAATACATATATTGATATTAAAAAAATAGAAGAGAACTTAAAGAATAATATTTTTATAATTTTCATCACTGATGGTGAAATTCATAACTGGAATAAAATAAGAAAAAGATTTATGGAAATTGTTAAGAATTATAAATTTGTTTTGTTTCAGATAGAAAAGGAAAGTTCTGTTTATGAAGATTTAAAAGATAAAATACCCTGTTTTTTAATTGAAGATTCTGAAGATATACCTGAGAAAATAATTGAATACACAAAAGGTGTATATGCTTAAAATAATACTTTTTGGTGAAGACCTTTCAAAAGTTATTTTAAGAAAGAAAAAAAGAATTAAAAAAACAAATGAAGAAGTTTTAAATCCTTTTGAAAAAATAAAAAAAGCAATAGAATCATCAAAGAAATTAGAAATTGAATATGTTGATTCAAAGGGTAAAGAGACAAGAAGGGTTATAAAACCTGAAAAGATAGAAAATGGCAAAATAATTGCCTATTGTTATTTAAGAAATGAATGGAGAAGTTTTAGAATTGATAGAATAAAAAAAATAGAAATGATATAATTTTTTAGATTATAATTAAAAAATGCAAAAATTAATCGGTGTAATAGGTGGCTCAGTTTGTTCAAAAGAAATCTATGATATAGCCTATGAAGTTGGTAAAAATATTGCTAAAAGTGGTAATATATTGATATGTGGTGGTTTAAGTGGCGTTATGGAGGCTGCATGCAGAGGCGCCTATGAGGCAGGTGGTCTTACAATAGGTATATTGCCGGGTGAATCAAAAGAAGAAAGTAATAAATGGGTAAAAATTCCTATAGTTACAGGAATGGGTATGGCAAGAAATATAATAATAGTTAAATCTTCTGATGGAGTTATTGCTATTGATGGTGAATATGGAACACTTATGGAACTTGCAATTTGTGGCAAAATTAATAAACCATTAATAAAAATTAAAGTGCCTTTTAAAATTGATATAGGTATTGAGGTGGATGATCCAGAAAGTGCTGTTGAACTTTTATTGAAATTTTTGAAATGAAAAAAAGAAAATGTCCGTGGGGTCATGGAGAATTATTAAAAACAAAAATCATAGGTATAGAAATAGATCATTGTCCTGAGTGTGGCGGAATATTTTTTGATAAAGATGAATTTGAAAGAATTACAAAAATTGACTTGATTACTCAAAAAGAGGAAAAAGAATATAAAATTCCCTGTCCCAATTGTGACTCAGATATGACTGAATTTGTTCATAAATTATTTCCTCTTAATTCATCTGCCTTTCACTGTGAAAAATGCAAAGGCATTTTTATTCCGGGTAAAACAATAAAATTGGCGCTTCCAGAAATGGAAAAATTATCACCTGAATATGGAGGAGTAAAATCTTTAATTGCAATTACTTTTTTAGATGAAATACACAAAGGATTTGAAGCATATTCTCCAGCAGAACTCAATTGTCCTTTTGATGGAAATACTTTAAAAAATTACGAAATAAAAAATGATTTTGGGAAAAATCTGGATGTTAAAAGATGCGAATATTGTGGCGGTTTATTTTTTTCAAAAGGAGGAGCATATTCAGTTGATAAAGAAAATGTATTAAATATAGATGAAAAAGAAGTGATTAACTTTCAGATTCACCATAATATACCAAAATGCCCTGTATGTAAAAAGGATATGAGGAAATTCATAAATCCAGTTTTAAAAATTGAAGGCATATTTATTTGTCCTGTCTGTTATGGTATGTGGTTTGAAAAAGGTAAAATAAGTGAGTTTAAAGAATTTATTGAAAAAAGAAAAAAGAGGATTCTTTCTCCGGAAGATGAACTTGCAATTACTTTTATAAAAAAACTTGGGGCAGAGAAAGCAGGTCCCTATCTTGATGTAATTTATCGTGATTTAAAAAGAAAAGCAAATGCTGAAACGGAATCAAATTTCTTTCCGAAAATTGCTTTTTTATCTTTTCTTTTTCCCATTTTATCACCCCCATTTAGAATAATTTTTTTATTCGCAGAAGATATTTTATATACTATAAAAGAATTTCTTAATAAATTA
This sequence comes from Caldifarciminota bacterium, assembly GCA_039803745.1. GTDB lineage: Bacteria > Hydrothermota > Hydrothermia > Hydrothermales > Hydrothermaceae > JBDRZD01. The sequence goes on along the minus strand of JBDRZD010000033.1, from coordinate 1,375 downwards.
AAAAATAATATATGAAAAATAAGATTTCAATTCTTATAATCGCCTGTATGTCCTCTTTTATAACACCTTTTATGGGTTCTTCAATAAATGTTGCATTACCAATTATGGGAAAGGAACTCTCTATTTCTGCCTCACTTCTTGCATGGATTGCAACATCCTATTTGCTTTCAGTTTCAATATTTCTTTTACCTTCAGGTAAAATAGCAGATATATATGGAAGAAGAAAAGTATTTTTATCAGGTCTTATAATTTATTCATTTTCTTCTTTTCTTTTATCCCTTTCTTCAAATCCCTATGTTATAATCTTTTTAAGGATAATTCAGGGAATTGGTGCAGCAATGATATTTGGAATGGGAATTGCAATTTTAACAGAAGTTTTTCCTCCTTATGAAAGGGGAAAAGCCTTCGGGATAAATTCAGCATCTGTTTATACAGGACTCTCTTTAGGACCTTTTTTAGGAGGAATTTTGACAAAGGAATTTGGATGGAGAAGCATATTTATTTTTAATTCAATTTTTTCTTTTATAACAGCAATTTATCTTATTTTAAGTTTTAAAATGGAATTTAAAAATAGTGAAAGGGAAAAATTTGATATTAAAGGTGCTGTAATATACGGAATAACTTTACTTTTTCTAATCTACGGTCTTTCAACATTGCCTTCAAAAAAAGGCATAATATTTTTTTTATTAGGCATTTTAGGAATAATTTTATTTGTAAACTTTGAAATTAAAAATGATTATCCCATTTTAAATATAAATCTTCTTAGAAAAAACCTCGTGTTTTCCTTTTCAAACCTTGCAACTTTTATAAACTATGCATCCACAGCAGGAGTCACTTTTATTTTAAGTCTTTATCTTCAATATATTAAGGGGATAAATCCAAGGGAGACAGGAATAATTCTTTTAAGTCAACCTGTCTTCATGGCACTCGTTTCTCCATTTGCAGGAAGAATATCTGATAAAATAGAACCTGCAAAGATTTCTTCCTTTGGTATGTTCTTAACATTCCTTTCCCTTTTGATATTTACATTTTTAGAAAATAATACTAAAATTTTATTAATAATTTTAAATCTAATCCTTCTTGGTCTTGGACTTGGAATATTTGCTTCTCCAAATACAAATGCAGTCATGAGTTCAGTTGATAAAAAATTTTATGGTGTTTCTGCTGGAATGCTTGCAACAATGAGGGTTTTAGGGCAGATGTTCAGTATGGCACTTGTTACACTTTTATTAACATTTTATATAGGTGGTAAAAAAATTGTTCAAGAAAATTTTTATTTATTTTTAAAAAGTTCAAAGGTCTCCTTTTTAGTATTCAGTATTTTATGCTTTATTGGAATATTTGTATCCCTGAAAAGAAGAAAAAAATAGATTTG
>JBDRZD010000032.1:0-22496 GCA_039803745.1 Caldifarciminota bacterium | reverse complement strand
ACAAAATCAGGAAATATTGAAACACCAACTTTTCTTCCTGTTGCATCGCAAGGGACTGTTAAAACAATGCCTCCTGATATTTTAAAGAAAATAGGTATTAAAGGAATAATAACAAATGCCTATCATCTTCATTTAAGACCAGGGGAGAAAATAATTAAAAAAATTGGGGGGATTCATAAGTTTATGAATTTTAAAGGAGTGATATTTACAGATTCAGGTGGTTTTCAAGTTTATTCTCTTTCTGATTTAAAGAAAATAAAGGAGGAGGGTATTGAATTTAAATCTCATATAGATGGAAGAAAAATATTTTTCACACCTGAAAAGGTTATAGAAATCCAGATAGATTTAGGAACAGATGTTATGATGACACTTGATGAATGCCCGCCTTATCCTGTTACTTATGAATATGCAAAGGAATCACTTGATTTAACAATTAAATGGGCTTTTAAATCAAAGGAGTTTTTTGATAGGGAATTTAAAGATAAAAAGATAAGACCATTAATTTTTGGAATAGGGCAGGGTAGCACATATTTAGATTTGAGGATAAAAGGGATTGAAAAATTAAAGGAATATGATTTTGATGGATACTGTATAGGTGGGCTTGCTGTCGGTGAGCCAAAAGAAGAAAGAGAGAAAATTATTTCTGATATTATAAGTTATTATCCAGAGGAAAAACCAAGATACCTTATGGGAGTTGGTTATCCTGAAGATATATTTTTTGCAGTTAAAAATGGGATAGATATATTTGATTCAGTTCTTCCTACAAGAAATGCAAGAACAGGTCTTATTTTCACTTCTTATGGAAAAATAAGAATAAGGAATGCAAAATATGCAGAAGATCCTTTGCCTTTGGACCCTGATTGCAACTGTTATGTTTGTAAAAATTTTTCAAGGGCTTATATAAGACACCTCTTCTCTGCAGAAGAATATCTCGCCCTTTACCTTTCAACTTATCATTCTTTATCCTTTTATTCAAAGTTGATGAAAAATATTAGGGAGGCTATAAAAGAAGGAACACTTGAAGAATATGAAAGAAAATTTTTTGAGAAATACAAAGTGGAAGAATGATGTATCCTTCTTATATTGAAATTTATAAAAAGGGTGAATTGGAAAAAAGGGTGAATAAAGCCCTTGATTATCTTAAAAAATGTATTATATGTCCAAGAGGTTGTAAGGTAAATAGGTATGAGGATGAAAGAGGTGAATGTAAAACAGGGAGATTTGCGATTGTTTCTTCTTTTGGTCCCCATTATGGAGAGGAAGAGGTGCTTGTTGGAAGGTATGGAAGTGGAACTGTATTTTTTTCAGGTTGCAACCTCCATTGTATTTTCTGCCAGAATTATGAAATAAGCCAACTTGTGGAAGGTAAAGAAATTGACCCTTTTACACTTGCAGAAATTTTTTTAGAAGTCCAGAGGATGGGATGCCACAATTTAAACTTAGTAAGTCCAACCCATGTTGTTCCTCAGATCCTTGAAGCACTATTAATTGCAATTCCAAAGGGTTTAAGAATTCCAATTGTTTATAATTCAGGTGGCTATGATTCCCTTTTAATTTTGAAATTACTTGATGGAATTGTTGATATTTATATGCCTGATGCAAAATATTCTGATTCAGAGGTTGCCAGAAAATATTCAGATATAAAAAATTATTTTGAAGTATCAAAAAAAGTTTTAAAGGAGATGCACAGGCAGGTTGGTGATCTTGTAATAGAAAACGGGATTGCAAAAAGGGGACTTTTGATAAGGCATCTTGTATTGCCAAATAGACTTGCTGGTTCTTTTAAGGTTCTTGATTTTATTGCAAAGGAAATTTCAATAAATTCTTTTATAAATATAATGGATCAATATAGACCATGCTATAAAGCCTATTCCTTTAAAGAACTTTCAAGAAGGATTACTTATGAGGAATATAAAGAAGTTGTTGAATATGCAAAAAAATTAGGTTTTAAAAGAGGAATACCCTTTGATTATGGTAGAGATAGACGGCTCTTTTGGTGAAGGTGGAGGACAAATTTTAAGGTATGCCCTTGTTTATTCTCTTTTTAAAAAAGAGCTCTTTAGAATTTTCAATATAAGAAAGGGAAGACCAAATCCAGGACTAAAAGCACAACATTTGAATATTTTAAAGGCTTTGAAAATGATAACAAATTCAGAGGTAAAAGGTGATTTTCTTGGCTCCCTTGAAGTTGAATTTAAACCAGGGGAAATTTTAGGAGGTAAAGTTTTTCTTGATTTTCAAACTGCTGGAAGTATCCCTCTTTTTCTTCAAACAATTTTACCTGTTAGTATTTTTTCAAAGAATCCTGTTTTTCTTCATTTAAAGGGTGGAACAGATGTTCCTGGAGCAATGACTTTTGACTATTTTGAGAATGTTATATTAAAGGTTGTTTCAAAAATTATAAAGGATATTGATATAAAAATTTTGAGAAGGGGTTATTATCCAAAAGGTGGTGGTGAGGTGAAGATATATTTAAAAGGGAAAAATTCTTTATATGATTTTAAAAATTTAAACGAGTTTAGAAAATTTTTAAAAGAAAATTTAAACTTAAATTTTGAAAAAGGAAGAATATTAAAAATAAACGGTAAAATTTCTTCTTCAATTTCTCTTAAAGAAAAAAAAGTTTGTGAAAGGATAAAGGAAAAAGCAGAAAATATTTTAATTAGTAGAGGTTATAGGGATTTTCACTTTAAATATTCCTATGAAGATTCTCTTTCACCCGGTTGCAGTTTTACAGTATGGGCAGAACTTGAAAATAATGGATTGATAGGAAATGATATCTTATGTAAAAAGGGTGTACCAGCAGAAAATCTTGCAGAAATTTGTGTTAATGATTTTTTAGATATGATTTTGAAAAATTCTGTTGATTATCATTTATCTGACAATCTTGTTTTATGGCTTTCGCTTGCAGGAGGTAAAATAATAATTGATAAAGAAACAGAACATTTTAAAACAGCAGTTTTTGTTGCAAAAAAATTTTTAGATTTTGATTTTAAAGTGGAAGAGAATAATATTATTTTTTCAGTCAATATTTAAAAATTTTTTCATATGGATTCTTAAGAGTCCCAGATTTATTTCCTTAAAAGATATTGATAAAAAAATTTTTTCATTATGAGCAATAATTATAAGGTGTGTTTCTGTAAATATGTAAAAAATTTTTGGTAGTTTTTCCTTATTTTTTATAATAAAGTCAATAAATTCTTTATAATATTCTTTATCTTTTGAAAATGTTGATTCTCTGTAAATTTCTTTCCCCTTTTCATCAAAAATATAAACTCCCCTTATCCCAGGGATTTTAATTATTTTTTCAATCTCACTAAATTTGTTCATTTTATTTTTTCAAGACTTTTCATTATCCATGTTGCTTCTGGAAATTTTGTGCTTTCTTTGAATTTTATTTCTGTCCATTTTCCGTTCTTTTTAATGTATAGAAAAATATTTTTATCCTCTATTATTATTTTTTTTGCTTTCCCGAGTTTTAGTCCCTTTAAGAAACTCTCAAATAACTCTTCCATCTCCTTGAGAGGGAATTCCTGTATCTCTCTTATCTCTTCCACCTCTTTTCTCTCTTTCAAGAATTCCTTTTCCTTTATTTTTATTTTTTCTTCAAGATATATTTTTTCTAATTTTTCAAACTTCTCTTTAAGTTTTTTGTATTTCTCAATTTCCCCTTTTCCTTCTGCAATTTTCATCCAGAGTTCAATTGCTCTTTTACTTAGAGGTGCATCCTTTAAATAATCTTTCAATAGTGTTTCGGCTTCTTCATAGAGATAATGATTTATGTATTCTTCAACAAGGTCTAAAATTAAAGTGGATTTTGGATCATAAACGAGTTTTTCTTCCATCAGAATATACTCCTTTTTGTATCAGTCATAAGAACCAGTTTTCTTAAAATCGAAATCATATTTTCCATTTCCTCTTTCATCTTTCCTGTAGCATTTTTTAAACCTTTTTCTATTATCTGGATTGCTCCGAGTATATCTCCAAGTTTTATTCTAACAAATGCAAGTCCATAATAACTAAGAGGATTATCCGGGTCTCTTTTCATTACTTCATAATACTCTTGAGCAGCAAGTCTATACTTTTTCTGGATATAATAGATATCTCCTAAAGCAAGATGTGCCATAAGAAAATCAGGATTCAAAGAGAGTGCTCTTAAAAGAAAGGTTTCTGCTTCTAAATACTGTCCATTTTTAGCAAATTCCCTTGCTTTTATGAAAAATTCCTGTGCTTTCTTTTTCTTTACTTCTTCTTCAAATTTTTTCACTTCTTTTATCTTTAAAATTCCCCTTTCAATAAGATCGCATATCTTTCTTGCCACTTTTAAAGCGCTTTCTTTTGAGAGGGAAATTATTTCTGAAATATTTCTATTTCCATCAATTAATGAAAGGATTTTCCATTCGAGGGCATCAAGACTCAAAGTTTCATTTTCCCTTTTTAGCCACTCATCTGAAAGTGAAGGAACAAAGGAAAAATCAGGTATTTTCTTTGTGATTTCAGACCATTCATCTATTTTTCTTGAACTTTCAAGAATGAAGTCCTGGGTGGAAAACTCTAAATCTGTTTCAAGGATTTTTTGTTCTTCTATTTCAGTAAATGTAAAATTTCCCTCTTTGAGTTGTAAAATATAAAACATTCTATCCAGAGCAAGTTTCATTATTAACTTTTTAAGTATTTCTTTGTTTAAATTTTCTTTCAAAATTATTTCAAGAACCTTTTCTTCCTTTTCAATGGAATCAAGAATTTTTTCTATTTGAGGGTTTAGAATCCCTGTTTTTTTTATTTCACTTATCAAAAGATTTCTGTTTAAATCTTCTATAAATTTAATATTTCCATTTCTAAGAAATATTTTAAAATGTTCGCCATCCCCCTGTATTTCCACTATTCCAGATTTTTTGTTCATGTATAGAAGTTGAAGGAAGTCAGCAATTGAAAGTTCCTTTAAATTTCCCTGAATTGGCATTATTCTATATCCTTTTTTAAAAGGTTTAAAAAACTAAGTGTTGTTTTAATGTATTCTCCTGCCTTCTTTCCTATTTTTGTATTTGGTTCCATTTTTATCACTTTTTCCCAGTGGTAAATTGCTTCTTCATGTCTGCCTTCTAATGCATATACAATTCCTATATAATAATGGGCAAGTGGTAGCCAGAAGTTTATTTTTATTGAATTCTCTAAATAGGGTATCGCCTCTTTATATTTTCCTTCTTTTATTAATATTTCGGCTTTTAAAAGAAAAGCATAGGGATTTTCTTTTTCCCTTACCAATAATTGTTCGCACAATTCTTTTGCTTTATCAATCTCATTTGTATGTAAGTATACTTTTGCGAGGTAATATTCTGCTATCTTGTTAAAAGGTTCTTTTTCTAAAATTTTTAAAAAAGTTTTTTTTGCATCTTCAAACCTCCTTGTTTTTAACAGTAATTTACCAAATTTAAGCAAAACCTTTGTATCATCTTTTTTAAACTCAAAAAGTTTACTTATTATTTTAAGAGCCTCTATATATTCTCCCTTTTTTTCTTTTATTTCTGATAACAGGTTCATCTTTTCGTAATAAAAAATTCCTTCTTCTTTTATCTCTTCCAATTCCCTTTCAGCCTCTCTTAGTCTTCCTATTTTTATATATATCTCTGCAAGTTTTAGCACTATCCTTGGATCAAAAGTTTTTTTTCTTAAAGTTATAAAGATATTTTCTGCAGCCTCATAGAATCCTAATTTATAATACATTTCACCAAGAAGATAATTCACTTCAAAATCTTCAGGATAAATTTTTTTTGCTTCTTCTATTATTTTTTGGGCTTCTTCATAATTATTTTCTTCTATATATTTTTTTGCTCTTTCAATTTTTATTTTTAAATCCTTTATTTCTTCTTTCTTAATTACTCTTTCTGGGGAATAAGGAATTCCTCTTGGGGAACCCGCTATGGCAAGTAAGAACACTTCACCCTTTTCTATTTTTTTAGGTTTTATATTTTCCATTTCTTGAATCTTTTCTTCTTCACCCTTAATTGAATAGATTTTTTTAATAGAAGATATGAGTAAAAAATTATCAGGGAAAACTTCAAGAGCATTTTTTACCATTTTTTCTGCCTCTGATAGTTTTTCTTTTTCAATTAATATTTTTGCATAATTATAAATTATTACAGGATCTGTATAATAAAGTTCAGTTAACTCTGCAAGATTTTTTTCCGCCTCTTCTTTTTTACCCTGCATCATTTTTAAAAAAGAGAGGTTATAAAGAGGTATCAGAAAGCCTTCTTCCATTTCGTATGCCCTTTTTAGAAGCGCTTCTGCTTCTTCCTGTTTATCGGGTATAAAAAGGAGGGCATAGTTATTAAGAGCATAAGGATAATTTAGTATGTTTTCCCATATTTTTTTAGCCCTCTCTTTAAAACCCTTTAAAAGCAAAACACAGGCTGTCATATTCCATGTGTGAAAATCCTTTGGACTTATTTTATCAAGAGTATTAAGGGCTTCATCATAATCCCCTTCAATAATTTCTATTTCTGCTTTAAGTTTTAGTGCCTCTCTTTCAAGGGGCTGTTCTTCCAGAGCCTTATTTAATTCCCTCAATGCATCTTTTAACAGAAGTTTATTTTTATAAACCTGTGCCATTTCAAGCCTTGATTTAAATGTGAGTATTTTCTCCCTTATTTTTATTCCCATTGCCTCTTTAAGTTCTTCCTCTGCAGATATTTTTTCATCTTCAATTTCTATTAATTCTTTTATATCTGCAATATATGGATTCAACTCTTTTGCTTTTATTGCTTCATCAAGTGCCTCTTCTATTAACCCCATTTCACCTAATGCAAAGGAGAGAAAAAGATGTGCTTCTGCTGACTCAGGATTTACTTTTATTGCATTTTTCAAATATTTTATTGCCATTTCATATAATCCCATATTGTAATATATTTCACCCATGCTCCTTAATACTTCCTCATCTTCTGGATTTATTTTGTAGGCTCTTTTAAAGGTAGCAAGGGCTTCCTGCAATAGCCCCATTTTTTTCTTGACAGTACCAAGTCCCTTTAATGCTTTTATATTATTTGGATCTTTTGTTATTACATTTTTATATTCAGTCATTGCCTCAGTGTACTTGCCTATATGGAAATATGCTTCAGCAAGCCTTATTCTTATTTCTATATTTTCCGGATCCTGCATTACTTCCCTTAAAGGTTTTTCAATATAATCTTCTATTTTACCTGTTCTTTTTAAAATTATTATTAAATTTCTCTGGGCAATCTTGAAATCGGGGTTTATTTCAAGAGCCTTTTTTAATTCCGAAACAGCATCTTCTACAAGACCTCTATTAAAGAAAACGATTGCAAGATTATTATGAGAAGAAGGATCCTTTGGGTCTATTTTTTCTCCAAATTTTTTAAGTATTTTAATTTCTTCTTCTTTTATATTCATTCTATCATTTCCTGAAGTCTATTTGTTAAAACTATTATTCCACTTTCATCAGGCAGGAAGAAGAAGTTAAATGTAATTTTTGGTCCGTTCTCTACAAAGAATGTACTTTTTATACATATAGCGAATTCTTCATAATACTCTATACTTAAAAGAGCAGATGTGACAATTGCCTTTGTCATGTCAATTTTAAGAAATGGGACAGATGGCAGGGCTAAAAGATTCAGGAATTCAGATAAGGAAGTCATGTAAGAACCTGTTACTATATTTGTTATTTCCTTTAAAGCAGATTCTTCATTTTCTCCTATTTCCCTGATATCTTCTTCCATCATCAAAGAAAGGAATTTTTTTGCTTCTTCATTTTCCATTAATAAAAGTGTTAATCCTGTTAAATCACCTAAGAAATACTGTAACACACCTATGGCAAGATAGTTTTTGTCCATTATTTGGTTAAATACTTCTTCTGATTTACCTATGAAAACATCCGGTGGATGCATAAATATTTTCCTTTTAATCAGTTGAGATAAGGAAGTTGCAGCATGACCTGCTCCTATATTTGCCACTTCTTTTATTCCATCAATATAAAATGGGCTCAAATCCTTTAATTTCATTATCCTCCCTTTTTAATAAGTGAAATTGGATCTATTATGAAATAAGGCTTACCATCTCCCAAAATTGTTCCCCCTGTAATAAAGGGGATTCTCATAAAAATTTCATTAAGGTTTTTAACAAAAACATCCTGCTCGGAAATTACCCTGCTTATAAGGAGCACAAAGCTTATATCTTCCCCTTCCACTGCAATTCCCTCTTTGCATTCTTTACCATTATTTTTTACTCCTATAAAATAATCAAATTCATAAACTGGATAAATTTTTTTGTTTATTATTGTGAATTTTTTCCCTTGGAGTGTAAAGATTTTTATATTTTTAACATTATAAATTCCTGTAACATAATTTAAAGGTAAAACATATTTCTCTTCACCACTTTCAACTATAACAGCTTTTATAATAGCAAGAGAAACAGGGATTCTTAAAATAACCTCTGTTCCCTTTTTTTCCTCAAAGTTTATTTTTAAATCACCACCTATTTTAAGAAGTGTTTCTTTAACCACGTTTAAACCAACTCCTCTTCCTGAAAGAGAAGTTACATCTTTTTTTGTTGAAAAAAGAGGATTTGTTAAGATTTCAACAATCTTCTCATCACTTATTGATGAAGTTTCTTCTTCTTTTATAATACCTAATTCAAGAGCCCTTTTAACCACCTTTTCTCTATTTATTCCTTCACCGTCATCTTTAACACTTATAAAAACTATCCCCCTATCTTTTTTAATACTTATTGATATTTTCCCAACCCTTTTCTTACCGTTTTTAATTCTTTCCTCGGGTTTTTCAATGCCATGGTCAATAGAATTTCTCACAAGGTGAATTATTGGGTCTTTTAACTTTTCTAATAAAATTCTATCAACCTCAATTTCCTCTCCTTCAATTTCAATTTCAATTTCCTTACCCAGTTTTTTAGACTCATCCCTTACATATCTTGGTAATCCTGAAAGAATTACTTTTACAGGTATTAATCTTAAACTCACAATTTCATCCTGAATAGATGCTAATAACCTTTCAAAAGAGTCAAATTCTTCTTTTATTTCCTTTTCACCTTTTTCAGAAATTATTTTTTTCAATTTATCCCTTTCTATAAGCACTTCACCCATATAATTAATAATTCTGTCAATAACTTCAGATTTTATTTTTATTTCAGTAATTTCTTCTTCTTTAATTTTTTTTATAATTTCTTTTTCTTTAACTTCTAAAATTTTATAATGTTCTATTTCTGAATAGAGATTTAAAATCTCTTTTAACTCTTCTACATTTTGTTCTTCTATTTCTAATTCCACTTTAAAGGAAAAATCAAATTTATCCTGTTTTATCTCTTCAATATCTGGTTCCACCTTTAAAATTCTAAATTTTTCCTTCAATCTTTCCAATATAACAAAGGCTCTTGCTCCTTTTAAAGGAGTTTCAGGTGAAAGATAAATTTCAATTTCATATTTCTGGATTTTTTCTTTTAGTAATTTTTTTATTTTATCTATACTTTTTAAAATTTCTTCAATTTCGATTTGCTTTTTTCCCTCTTTTCTTATTTTATCAAGCATATCTTCAAGACGATGAGAAATTTTTTCTATTTCTTCCTCACCAACAGAAGCAGCAGAGCCTTTAATGGTATGAAAATAACGAAATAGTTCATCTATAAATTCTCTTTTAATGCCCTCTTTTTCAATCTTTAATATAATTTCTTCACATTTTTCTATGATTTCTTTTACTTCTGATTTAAAAAGTTCTTTATATTCTTTAAGTTCTTTCATTTTTTCAAAATTCTTTCAACAGCTTCCAATACCCTCATAGGTTGGAAAGGTTTTACAATATAATCCTTAGCACCTGCTTGTAATGATTCAAGAACAAGGGCTTGCTGACCCATTGCTGAAACCATGAGTATTTTTGCATTCGGGTCAATTTTGAGTATTTCTCTCACTGCATCTATTCCACTCATATCGGGCATTATTATATCCATTGTCACAATGTCAGGTTTTAACTCCTTATAAAGTTTTATTGCTTCTGCTCCTGTTGCTGCCTCTCCACATATTTCATATCCTCCTCTTTTGAGTATATCACCTAAGAGTTTTCTCATAAATCTTGCATCATCCACAATCAAAACCCTTGGATTCATATATCCTCCCTTTCAATCAATTTATTTACATCTATTATATAAATTATTTCTTCTTTTTTTTCTAAAACACCTTTTAAAAAATTTTTTTCAACTTCTGAAAGAATTTTCCCGGGTGCGCTTTTTGAAGGAATTGTATCAGTTTTAATATTTTCTATTACTTCATCAATTCCAATTCCTATTTTCCCCTTTTCTGATTCAACTATGACAAAATAGTTAAATTTTCCTTCCCTTTTTTCTTTAAATAAAATTTCTCCAATATCAAGAAAAGGTAAAATATCTCCTCTTAAATTAAACATTCCTTTTAATGTCTTAAAAATTGGAGGTAAATTTGTTATTTCTTTTGATTCCACAATCTCAATTATTTTATTCACTTCTATCCCTATCTTTAAATTTCTAATTTTACATATAAGTAATTCAAACATTAAATTTAAAATTTTATGATAAAATAAATAAAAAGTCAATCAAGAAAGAAGAAAATGTGCGGTTCTCAAAATGTCAAAATCAGGGTGTAGTAAGAAATATCTTTTAAGATCCGGTCTTTTTATTTTTTCAGATAACTCTTTTAACATATAGTCTGCTTTTCTATAATAAATCTTTGCCTTTTCCTTATTACCAATTTTATTATATACTTCTGTAAAAGTTAAAAAAACAAGAAGATGTAAATAGGGTGATGTTATTTCCTTTGCAATTTCCCATGCCCTTTCAAGGTATTTTTCTGATTCTGTTTCCTGGATTTTTGCAAGCAAAAGATTTAACTCCACAAACAGGAAGGGATGGAGTTTTTCATGGATTTTATACAGTTCTCTTAATATTTTTAAAAGGGCTTCTCTTTCCCCTGTTAAATACATTGCCTTAGATAAGTTTAATAAAGATTTAAAGGCGCTTCCAAAATTTGTCCATATTGGTAACAATTCTTGAACAATCTTTTTCGCTTCTTTTTCATCTTTTAAATAGGAAAATAAAAGTGCCTTTAATGCTAAAAACACAAAGTAATAATAATTGTTTTCTATAAATTTAGCCATACCTATAATTTTATTTACCTCTTCTTTTATTTTAATAAAATTGCCTGTTTTAATATACAAATCAAATTTATTTTCCATTATCTTGAACTCATATAATATATCTTTATATTCTTTAACATTTCCTTCGGCTATATTTATATATTCTTCTGCCATTTCAAAATTCCCTACCTCTTTGTGAAGTTCTGAAAGAGTTAGAGCTATTTTATAAATTCTTTTTTCATTTAAATTTTTCATAATGTTATATGCCTTATTGTATTCTGCCAGGGAAAGATGAAATTTCCCTAAATTAAAATAAAGTTTGCCAAGGGTAAGATGAGTTGAAAAAATAATTTCATCTTTAATTTTTTCTTTTATATTTAAAATTTCAGTAATTATTTTCTTGCAGGGTTCTATTTCATTTTTTTCAAGATAAGTTTCAGCAAGTTTTTGTTTCAACGAAAATAGCTTAATATCATCGGTTCCTTCTACCATTACTATACTTTTATGCAGATCTTTTATTGCCTCTTCTATAAGACCTAAATTCTTTTTTGCTTCTGCTTTGTATTCAAAGACTTCGCTTAGTTTTACAAAATTTTTTTCTTTAATTTTCTGGAAGCATTCCTCTCCTTTATTTAAATAATCTATGCTTTCCTTAAATGCACCAGATGCAAATCTATCTTTTCCTGAAATTAATGCAAATTCAAATGCCTTTTCCCATAATTCTCCATTATAGGAATGATAAAAAAGATAAGAAGATAATTTATTTAAATCTATTTTACTATCAAGTATATTTATAACATCTGAATGGATCTTTAACTTTTTCTTTTTTAGGATTGCATTATAAATTACATTTCTTATAAGTGGGTTTACAAATTTATAAATATTTCCTTCTTTTTCAAGTATTTCCTCCTCTACAAAGTTTTTAATTATATTTTTTTCCTCTTCGTTGAAAAAGTCTTTTAATTCGCCTTCTTCATCCCACTCTATCAATACGCTCATCTTTTCAAGCACTTCCCTTTCTTCTTTTGTTAATATATCATAAAATTCTAAAATAGTACTTATTAAAGTTCCGGGAATCTCAAGGGATTTACTTTTTTTTCTTGACAGGATCTTTAAAAATTCTGTAACATAAAGTGGTATGCCCTCGGTTATCTCTATAAATTTTTTAACAAAATCAGTGCTTAAATCTTCTTTCAGAAATTTTCTTAATATATCATTTATCTCTCTATAGTCAAAAGGTAAAAGTTCTTTTTCTTTTATAAAAAGAAGTTCTCTCCCAAAAGGATTCTCCCTTCCCAGTAAAAGGAAAAATATTTTATGATTTAAAGTGGTAATTAGATACTCCAGAATAATTTTTGTTATCTCATCAATTTTTTCACAAGAATCAACTATAAATATAATTGGTTTTATTTCTAAAAGAGATTCTAAAAATTTTCTCAATCTTAATTTTAAAAGTTCAATATAAGAAAAAGGTTCAAATTTTTCCCTGATTTCTATTTCAAATAGTATTTCCTTTATTTCCTCATAATCTTTAATACTTTGAATATTTTTTTCTTTTTCTATAAATTTTGTTATCGCTTTTTGAATTGTTCCTATAGGACTTCCATAAATTTCAAAGAGAGGTTCTCCTTCAAATATAAAAAAATCTTCCTTTCCTTCAAATATTTTAAGCCAGTAATTTTTAAGTGTTGTCTTTCCAATACCTGGTTCACCTTTTATAAAAAGTACATTTCCCTTTCTCTTTCTTGCAAGTTCCTTATATGAATTAAGAATTTTGAGTTCTTCTTCTCTACCAGTAAATGGTATTCTAAAATGCATCTCTTTTGGCTTTTCCCTTATACCCTTTAACTCGTATATTGAAATAATCTCCCCCCTTCCCTTTAAAAACATCTTTTTCTTTTTTATTGTGTGAAATCTTTCTTCAACAAGGGAATTTGTATCTTCAGAAATTATTATTTCAGAATTTGATATTTCTGCTAATCTATAGGCTATATTTACAGTATCTCCTATAACAGTTGTATGAAGGTAATTACCCGGACCAATCTGTCCGAAATAAACCCATCCCGAATTTATTCCTATTCTATAATTTAATTTTTTTTCTTTTAAATATTTTTCTACTTCTAAAGCGAGTTTACAAGCAATTTCTGCATCCATACTTTTTGCTCTCGGAATTCCAAAAATTATCATTAAGCCATTTAAGCCGATCCATTTATCAATCCAGCCACCGAATTCCTTGCTCATCTTATTTATTTCATAAAGCACTTCAATCCTTTCTTTAAATTTTTTTTCATCAAACATTTCATATTCCGGCTTTTCTATTAAGATGAATAAGCAAGTTATAAATTTTTTTTCACCCTCTCCTTTTGCTTCTTTTTCTTCAGAAATTAAATTTACTCCACAGGAGGGACAATATAGAGCATCTTCAGGAATATAAGCAAAACATTTAAAACAAACTTTTCTATTCTCCATATTTTGATAAAAATACCTTTAAGAATATTCTTATTTCATTGTCAGGATCATTTTTATAACTTTTTAATTTTTCAATAACATTTTTATCTTCTTTAAATTCAACTAAATATTTTATTGCTTCTCTTCTTAATTCTTGTGGATATTTTGGTTTTTTTAATATATTTTTTTCTTCAATTATTTTAAATAAAAATGGAAGTATTTCTTTATTCTTAATCTTTTTTAAACCTTTCATTATTTCAATTAATAGCGGAGTGTTTTCCTCAACATTTTTTTCCATATAAAATTTAAAATAATCCCTTAATCTTGGAACTATTTTTTCATCCATATCAGCACACAGCCCCTTTATTACCTCCTTTCTTATTTCTTCATTTTTATCTTCAAGAGATTTAATCAGTATTTCCTTTGCTTCTTTTGTTTTTATCTTAACAAGTGCCTTTATTGCTTCTTTTCTTACAATGTCCTCCGAAACAGGAAGAATTTCTTCTATATAAGGAACCATCTCTGATATTTTCTTTTCTCCAACAATGTATAAAATATCTCTCTGAACAGACTTTCTTTTATCAAAGATTAGTTCTTTTAAACTATGTATATTTGTTTGCGGAAGTAAAATAAGGAGTTCAATTATTCTTTTTCTTATAAGAAGATTCTCTACCTCGGGGAAGAGTTTAAGGAGCCACTCGAGAGCTTTTTCTCCAAGGGGAATTAATGCCTCTTTAATTTCTTCTATACTTTCTTCTTCCCATAAAGTTGTTAATAACATTCTTAATGCAAAATCGGTTTTTGTTTTTCCAAGAGCGTTTATTACAAATTTTCTTTTTTCTTTTAAATCAAGTAATTTTTTAAATTCAACCTCAAATATTTCAATAATATCAACAATGTTTTTTTCTTTTGCAATTACATATCCTTTCTCAAAATATTCAAGATAGGTAAAAAATACTTCTAAATCTTCTTCACCTTCAATATTTTCCCTTAAAAAATTTAATAATGTTTTTGCAAGTTTTGTTTTGCCTGTCTTTAAAAAAGAGATTAAAAGGCTTCCTATCCCATTAACAGAATTTTTTCTTTTTTCATTATCCTCTGATTTAATATCCTTTAGAAATGGTTCAATTATATTTTCTAATTCAGCAGTTCTAATGCCTTCTTCAATTTCCTTTTTCATTGCTTCAAACTTCTTTTCTCCTGTAATTATAAGGTGCCTTTCTCTTGCTATTTTTTCTATTTCAATCAATTTCCTTGAAGGAACAAATGGTCTTCCCTCTCCACCTTCAATTATTTCCCTTTTCCTTAAAATTTCTATTTTTTCTGAAGGTAAGACCTTTACCATCTCATTAACCTCTTCAGGGAAATTTTTTATTCTTGATGCAAAAAGGGTTATTAGTTCCTCGTCAGGTAAACTGGGAAGTATACTTCTTATCATATCAGCAGTTTCTTTAGTTTTTGAAAGATGCTCATATATGTTATTCTTAATATCAGGAGTTAGAAGAGATAGTATATGAGAACCAAGGAGGGAAAATTCCTCAAAAGCATCTGCACCATATTGTTCTATTAAAAAGGAAGCAATCATTTTTAAAGAATTTACAAATTCAGGAACTTTTTCTTTAATATCTTGATAATCTTTTATACCAAGAAGTTCATTCAAAAATTTAGAAACTTCTTCTTTTATTTTATTTTCTTCTTTCTCAATCTTTATAGTTTCATAGAGTTTTAAAATTCTTTCTTCCATTTCCTTTGATAAAATTCCTTCTCCATAAAAAATACCTATCTTTGCACCGGGTTCTTCTTTCTTTTCTCTTAAAATAGATAAACTTTGTAATTTTTGCTTTTTATTTTCGGGAAGATATTCCATTATCTCTTCTTTATTTCCTTTATAAGATAATAAAAATTCCATTATTTCTTCTTCATTTAAATTCTTTATAATTTCTTTTGCTATATTCCTTAATTCTTCAATTTCTATCATATCACCCAAAACATCTCTCCTTAAATCTGGTGAAAGTTTTTCAAATATTTCAGCAATTGCTATGGATAATTTTTCTGGCTCGATAAATCCATATTTTTTGTATATATTTTCTTTAAATTCTTGAATTTTCTCTAACACTCCATCTTTTGAAATATAATTTAACCTTTCTGGAGCAAAACCTGTTGTTTCTTTAAAAAGTTCAATAGATTCTTCAGATGATATTATTTCTCCTTTTTTTATTCTCTCAATAATACTATCAATATCAAATTTTATTTCAACTTTTTGCTTTGCTGAAATTACACCAAATTCAACATCATTAACCCTTATTTTCTCTGCTCCAAGTTCATGTAATAAAACTGCAATATCTTCTGTTTCCTTTAATTCTTTTACAGGAGTAGAAAGCATTTTATAAAAGGCTTCCCAATCCTTTCTCTGGGCATCTATATCTATTGATATACTTTTAACCCTTATTCTGTCTAAATATTTTATTAAAGATTGAATTGCTGGAAATTTTGAGATATCAAGTTTTTCTTTTTCAACTATTACTGTATTCTCAAAGAAATAAAAAGAAAGTGTATTTATATTCGGAGGGATTTCAAGTGTTAATTCAAGAGAATTTTCAATCATCTTTTCAAAAAGAGGATGACCCGGTGGATAGAGTTTAGCAGTATTGAGTGCAAGGGCTATTTGCTTTAAAATTTTTTCTGAAATTTCAACGATACCTGCCATCTTTAAGTTCTTTCAATTATAAATATATCTTTCCTTTTTTCTGTTGCTGGTAAAACTTTTATTTTATTTTCAAGGGCATTTAAGAAATTTATTCCTATTGCAGTTTCTCCTCCTTTTATAAATTTTAATCCTTCTTTTGCTCTTTCCTCTGGCTCACCACATATTAAAAGATAAGAAGAGCCATCGGTTTTATGCAATGTTAAAAACAATTCCCCATATTCCATTGAAATCTTTACTTTTGGAATAATATTTTCATTTGTTTTATAGTTTTTAAAAAAATAATGCACTTTTGATTCAATTTCTAATGCTTTTTCTAAAAGATTTTCCTTAACTCCAGAAAGTCCTAAAAGTCCTACAATCTCATCACCATAAAATTGATTTATGAATACTCCGTTGGATTCCAAAATAAATATGAGAGAGCCAAAAATACTTTTTAATATCTCGTCAATATTTTCAGGTTCAAGTAAATGAGAAATTCTTGTGAATCCTTCTATGTCAACATGAATTACCACAAGTTTTTTTCTTTCAATATCTAATAATGGAAAATAAAATCCACAAAATTTACAAAACCTTTCACTTTCTTTAATACTTTTTCCGCAACGAAGGCATAATTTCATAATTTTATTATAAAGGATAGAAAAATAAAAGTCAATTTGTTTATAATATTTATATGAAATTAAAAGATTTTTTCAAAAGCAAATATTTTCCAGTATCAATTATTTTTTTAATAGTGTGTTTTTTCTCCTTATACAGATATTTCACTATAGTTACAAAAACAGGAGGAGTTTTCCTTTTCCCTACAGATGATTCATATGTAACACTTTGTTATTCTGTTCAGATGGGAAAAGGATACCCATTTAAATTTAATGATAATGAACCCTCTGCACCAATGGAACCATCTTTTCTTGCCCAGATA
Organism: Caldifarciminota bacterium; assembly: GCA_039803745.1. Classification (GTDB taxonomy): domain Bacteria; phylum Hydrothermota; class Hydrothermia; order Hydrothermales; family Hydrothermaceae; genus JBDRZD01. The sequence goes on along the minus strand of JBDRZD010000032.1, from coordinate 5,296 downwards.
TTCTATTCCTTGGTATACAGGTTTTTTACTAAAACCCCTGAGGGTTTTTCTTCTTTTATTTTTTTAATAAATATGCTTTTTCTATTTTTAACGCTCATTTTTATTTTTTATATATTTAAAATCTCCACAAATGATAATTTTATAAGTTTTTTATCAATTCTTATGCTATCCCTTTTTATGCCTTTTAGGTATATTTTTATCCTTGGAATGGGACACAGTTTTTTAACCTTTTTCTTTTACCTTACAATCATATTTTTTTTATTAAGAAAAGAAATTTTTTTCTTTTTATCAGGCATTTTTCTTGCCCTTTCACGACCCGAATCAGTATTTATATTTTTAATATTTTTGATTTATTTTTTCATAAGAAAAAAGAAAAAATTTATAATTTATAATTTTATTCTCATTTTAATATGGTTAATACCCTCTATTATATATTTTATAATTTCAAGAACATTTTTGCCTACAGGAATTTATCCCCAATCTTTATTTTTTGTTTATTCAAAACCCGCAGTTTTTTCCTCTTTAATAGAATATTTAAGAGATTATTTATTAGGAGTTTTTTTAGGTTTTTATCCATCCCTTTGGGAAAGTAAAAATATTGAATTTTATTCAAGTCAGCTCCCTTTTTGTTTTTTAATTTTTTGTTTTTTTGGAATTTTTTATAAAAAGACATTTTCTAATGAAACTTCAAAAGAATTCATAATTATTTCCTTTTTAAATTTTTTAATCTTCTGGATTATCTCTGGCTTAACAGTTTTTGCAGGAGTTCATCTTCTTCGTCATACTGTTTGGTTATTCCCCTTTATTTTTCTTTTAGGAATTCTGGGTATTGATTTTTTAGTTAAAAAATTTAAAAATTTCCCATGGATCAAATACATTTTATATGGATTTTATCTATTAATACCTTTATTTCAGAGTATAGATTTTGAAAACAAAAATATTTTTATTACAATTCACAAGGTATATCCTCATTACATGGCTTCAAAATGGATTAAAAATAATATAGGAGAGGGTGAATTTATTTCTCTTCGTTCAGCCACTTTAAAATTTTTTACAGGAAGAAGAATTTATTCATTCTCCTTTGGAGAGAATTGGAGGGCTTTAAGATTTTCTAAATTTCATTATCCCTCTCATTACTTTGAATTGTTAAAATATTATTTTAAAAAAGATGGAGAATATTATATTTACTGGGATGCAACCGATGAAGAAGTTCCTTGGTTTAGTAATTTTGAGTTTTTGGCAGATAGCATAGTTTATTATCATCAAACTATTTCAGGAAATCATGTAAAAATAGGCAAGGTTGGGATAAATAAGATTTTAGATGGCAAAAAAATTTATGCAGAAACACTTTATACAGTTATAGATTATATAGATGTTGGGGATCCTTTATCTGAAAGAGTTCATAAATACTCTTTTTCTTTATATGAGCCTTTAATAAAGATAAGACCATTTCCAATTAGAGGAAAAATGAATGGAAAAGAATTTCTTGAAGGGGGTATATTTTCAAAGTTTGAAAAGTTCAATTTTTATATAAAAGAAAAGGAAATTGAGAAAATTTACCTTGTTGGCAGAATAGCAAAAAGTTTGTTTTATTCATCAACATTTTACAATAAAATTTCTTTAAATTCAATAGAAATTCCCTTTCAACAAATTCATATCTATTTAAATGGAAATTATTTAGGAGTTCTTAATTTAAAAGAAATAGAGAATTTTAGTGAATTTGTTATTCCTTTATCTAAAAATTTACTCAAAATTGGTAAAAATGAGATAATTATAACAGGGGCTCATATTTCAACAGGTTATTGGATTATTAAAAAACTGGATTGAATTTATTAATCCACGTTTATTATAATATATATCTTAAATGGAGAAGATAGAGAAGATAATAGATGATTTTTTAAAAAATTTACCCCAAAACAAATTAAAAGAGATAGAAGTTTTGAATTTTTTGAATGAAATTTTGCCTGAAAAATATAAAGAAAACCTTATTTTTGAGAATATAAAGGATGGTATTATTTTTTTAAAAACAAGTTCTCCTTTTGTTAAAAATGAAATTTACTTTTTAAAAAATGAAATTATTGAAAAGATAAATAAAAGAATTAATGAAAATTTTATAAAGGATATAAAAATAAGGAGAGGAGATGAAAAAGGAAGAAAGGTATGATTCTTCAAAAATTCAGGTTCTTCCTGGTCTTGAAGGTGTAAGAAGAAGACCTGCAATGTATATAGGTGATGTTGGTAAAAGAGGTTTGCATCATCTTATATTTGAAATTGTTGATAACAGTGTTGATGAGGCACTTGCAGGTTTTTGTTCAAAAATTGAAGTTATCTTACATAAGGATAATTCCTGCAGTGTAATAGATAATGGAAGGGGTATACCTGTTGACCTTCATCCAGAACTTAAAAAGCCTGGTGTTGAGATTGTTATGACAACTTTACATGCAGGTGGTAAGTTTGATGAAAAGGTTTATGTTATTTCAGGTGGGCTTCATGGTGTAGGTGCATCTGTTGTTTGTGCTCTTTCAGAATATATGAAGGTATGGGTTAAAAGGGATGGAAAAATATGGTATCAGGAATTTTCAAGAGGATATAAGGTAACAGAATTAAAGGAAATTGGAAAGGCTGAAGGGACAGGAACAGAGATAAGGTTTAAACCTGATAGAGAGATTTTTAAAAAGATAGATTTTGAATATGAAATTGTAAGGGATAGGCTTCTTGAACTTTCCTTTTTAATTGAAAATGTTGAAATAATTTTAAGGGATGAAAGAGATAAAAAAGAGGAAGTTTTTAAAAATAAAGGTGGACTTATTTCTTTTGTAAATTATCTTGATGAGGCAAGGAACCCAATTTGCAAGCCTTTTTATTTGAAAGAAGAAAGAGATGATGTGATTGTTGAAATTGGAGTGGAGTATAATGATTCATACCTTGAAAATATTTTAAGTTTTGTTAATACAATAAATACCCATGAAGGTGGAACCCATGTTTCAGGTTTTAAATCTGCATTGACAAAATGTTTGAACGATTTTGGCAAAAAAAATGGCTTTTTGAAAGAAGGTTTTGTATTGCAGGGAGAGGATACAAGAGAAGGATTAACTGCTGTAATTCATGTAAAGATGAGGAATCCGCAGTTTGAAGGGCAGACAAAGACAAAACTTGGTAACAGTCATGTAAAAGGAATAGTTGAATCAATATTTTATGAGAAATTTTATAGATTTCTTGAAGAAAATCCAAAGGATGCAGAAAAAATTATTCAAAAAGTTGTTCTTGCTGCAAAATCAAGGGAGGCTGCAAAAAAGGCAAAGGAACTTGTTAGAAGAAAAAGTTTTTTAGAGAGTGATACTTTACCCGGCAAACTTGCTGATTGTATTTCAAAAAACCCTTCTGAGAGTGAGTTATTCATAGTGGAAGGTGAATCTGCTGGTGGAAGTGCAAAGCAGGCAAGGATGAGGGAATTTCAGGCAATATTGCCTTTAAAAGGAAAGATTTTGAATGTTGAAAAGGCGAGTATGGAAAAAATACTATCAAATGAAGAGATAAGAGCACTATTTCAGGCAATAGGGATTGGGCCAGAAGAAGAGGAGCAAGACATTTCAAAGGCAAGGTATCATAAGATAATAATAATGACTGATGCAGATGTTGATGGTTCCCATATAAGAACCCTTCTTTTAACACTTTTCTATAGATATTTAAGACCATTAATAGAGGCAGGTTATCTTTATATAGCCCAGCCACCTCTTTATAGAATTCAAAAAGGAAAAAATGTTTATTATGTTTATACAGAGGAAGAACTTGAAGAAACTTTAAAGAAAATTGGGGATAAAGGTGTAATTGTTCAAAGGTTTAAAGGGCTTGGTGAAATGAACCCAGAGCAATTATGGGAAACGACAATGAATCCTGAAAAAAGAATTTTGAAGAAAGTAACTCTTGAAGATGCTGCACAGGCTGATAGACTTTTTTCAATTTTAATGGGTGATAAAGTTGAACCAAGAAGAAAATTCATTGAGGAAAATGCAAAGAAAGTTCAAGTTCTTGATATTTAAGGAGTTTCTTTATTGAAATTATCAATTGTAATTCCTGTTTATAATGAAAAGGATTATATAGAAAAGGTTATAGAAATGGTTGAAAATGTTAAACTCAATTATCCTGTTGAAAAAGAAATTGTTATAGTTGATGATGGTTCAAATGATGGAACAAGAGAAATTCTAAATAAATTAAAGGAAGAGAAAAAATATTTAAAAATAGTGTTTCAGGAAAAAAATATGGGTAAAGGTGCAGCACTTAGAAAAGGATTTGAAACCTGTTCAGGTGATATAATAGTTATTCAGGATGCAGATTTAGAATATGACCCAAATGATTGGAATGAAATGTTAAGACTTATTTTAGAAGATAAAGCAGATATTGTTTATGGTTCAAGGTTTTATGGAAAACCCCATAGATGTCTTTATTTTCACCATTTTCTTGGAAATAAATTGATTTCCTTTTTAATAAACTTTTTGTGTGATATAACCCTTTCAGATATTGAAGTTTGCTATAAGATGTTTAAAAGAGAGGTGTTAAATTCAATAAATTTAAAGCAGAATGATTTTGGATTTGAAGTTGAATTTACTGTTAAAGTTGCAAAGCAAAAAAGGTGGAGAATATATGAGACTGCTATAAATTATTATGGAAGGACTTATAAGGAAGGGAAAAAGATAAAATGGAAAGATGGTTTTAAAGCCCTATGGTATATACTTAAATATAGATTCTTCAATTAAAAGAGTTCTTTAATTTCAGGTATAAAAATTTTTGGTGTTTTTGTGCTTATTATAACACTATCTTTAATATAATATTTTCCACCAAATGGATCCTTTGGTATTGAATCTATATATTTTTTGATAATCATCTCTTCCAAATTTTCTGGCATCCTTTTCTCATTCTCATAAAATTTTTTTAAGGCTTTATTCAAATCCCTTAAATGAATCTTATGTAATGTTGATAAAACATAACTTTTTGCAATATTTTTTTCAAATTCATTTTTTGCCTTTCTGTAAAGTTCATCCCATAAAAGGAGTGATATTTCAAGTTTTTTTAATTTTTTGTAATAGATAAAAGCAGCCCATCTATAAGCACTTTCAGGTGCATCAGGTTTTAATGAAGATAATCTGAAATATCTTCCTGCTTTTTCATAATCTTTAAAAAAAGTATAATTTAAAAATCCAAGCCACCAAGGGTATTCCCATCTTTCTGGGTTATTATATAATCCCTTTTTAATAAGTTTTTCAGATTTAAATTTATCTTTACAGTCGTGTGCTAAAAT
>JBDRZD010000031.1:0-22522 GCA_039803745.1 Caldifarciminota bacterium | reverse complement strand
CACGGTTCCTTTATGGAAATAGGCAACACTTATAATAGAGCCTTTTATGAAGAATATATTTCTTCAATTTTTTATTTAGGACCTGATTCGGTTATAAATGGTGGGACAGTTTCATGGATTGCAGATGAGCCACAGGGCTCAAAATGTGAGGTTTATTTAAGATCGGGAAATTCTTCTCAAATAGATACTTCATGGACAGACTGGGTTTATATCCAGAATTCAGGTGACTCAATTCCTCAAAATTTATTTGATAAACATTATCTTCAATATAAAATAATTTTTTCATATCTAAAGCCAACATATGTCCCGAAACTGGAAGAGATATCTTTTAATATTTTAACATCTCCTCCATCTCTATTGAATATTTTTCCTGATACATCTTCTTATGTTCATCCAAAGGATTCAGTTATTTATAAAGTAAAGGCAGTTTATACAGGTGAAACAAATGAACTTGTTTATCTTTTTACATCAAATACGCATCCGGGGTGGTTTGTGAAATTGACTGATACACTTGGCAATTTAATAGATACGATTTTATTAATTCCGAATGATACATTTGATTTTAATTTAAAAATATATTCACCTGAGTATCCTTCGCCATTTGAATGTGATACAACGTATATAAAAGGGTATTTAATTTCAAATCCTTTAAAGAGGGATTCTGCAAGGATAATAACAAAAATAACAGGTAATATTTCATTAAAGATTGAGCCTGATACAGAAGGTGTTACAGTTCCCGGTGTTACAATCCCCTACCCTTTAAGGGTAATAAATACAGGTGAATTTAAAGATTCAATTTTATTATCTTATACAAACAGTTCTTCAGGTTATATTTCTTATATAACAGATTCAACGGGTTCTCAAATAATAAACTTTGTAAAAACTTTTCCAAAGGATACTGTAAAAATAATTTTATGGGTTACTCCATTACCTGCAACACCTGATTCACAGAATTTAACAAAGGTGATTGCGAGGTCTTCCTGGATTAACTCAATTTATGATTCTGCGCTTGTAATGACCTATTTATATCATATGCCCTATCTTTTAGTTGAGCCTGACACTTTTTCTTATGGAAATCCGGGTGATAATTTAAAATATAGATTAAGAGTTATAAACAATCAAGAAAGTATTGATACGATAAATCTTTCATTCCATCATAATCAGAACTGGAATGCGAGGATAACTGATACACTTGGTAATTTAATAAATAAAATATATGTGCCTGCAAAAGATACAGGATTTATAATTTTTGAGATTTCAATTCCTGAAAATTCATCTGGTGGTATTCGTGATACTGCTTTTATTAAGGGGGTATCAAACAATTTAAGTATTTCTGATTCAGCGAGGATAATAACAGAGGTTAAAGTTTCTGCAGCAGTTTATATAGAGCCTGACCAGCAGAAGGAAGGGGCTCCTGGAGAAAAAATCAGGTATTATTTAAAAGTTATAAATTCAGGCAACTCCCAGGATATAATAAATGTTTATGTTCTTCAAAGCAACTGGGCTGAAAGGATTATATATGATAGTTTAACAAATATGCCATTAAATGATAACAACAATGATGGTTATCAGGATGTTATTTTGGCACCTCTTGCTTTTCAAAAAATTTATGTGAATGTTGATATTCCTCAAAATGCAAGTTCGGAGGATAATGATGTTGCAATAATAAGGGCAAGTTCTACAAATAACCCATCTGTATGGGATAATGCAAATTTATTTACACAGGTTAAAAAAGTATTTTATTCAATAATTCTTGAGCCTGATACAGAGATTTCTATTCCATATAATTCCTCTTTCTTAATAAATCTTTATTCTTTATTTCAGGGCAATTCAAATGATTATATTGAATTGGAATACTCATTTTCAGGGGCTAATTTAAATATAGAATTAAGGGATTCACAGGGATTAAATCCCTTAATTGATAACAATCATAATGGGAATATAGATCTCGGGGTATGTGAGCCTTCAAATAAAAATTATTTCTCAATATATTTAAGAGCACCTGAATTCAATTATTCAATTTCCGATACAGAGGATATATGTATAATAAGATTAAAGGGTTATCTTTATTCTTATAATACCCTTTATGATTCAGCAAAAATAAAGATAAATTTAATACCACCACTTTATATATTCAACTATGAATCACCCTTTGATTCAAAAAGAGGGACAAACTTTTTCATATCAGTTCCTGAGGATGGTAAAGGGAACCTTGAAGTTTATTCAAGGCTTGGTGAAAAAATAATAACTTTATTTAAAAATAAACCTTTAAAAAGGGGAAAACATATAATTTACTGGAATGGTAAAAATGAAAAAGGAAATTATGTAGCACCGGGTGTTTATATATATGTTTTTGAATTTAAAGGTGAAAAAATTAAAAAAACAATAACTAAAAAAACATCGGTGAAGAGATGAAATTTTTCAAAAAAGTATGGGGATTATTTAAAGAGAGATTAGGCAATATCTTTATTCATCCTCAATATCTTACCTTAAAATTTCGTAAAAAGGAAATTGAATTTTTAACAAAGTATATAAAAGGAATTACATTAGATATTGGCTCAGGTTCCCAATGGTATAAAGACGCAGTTATCAAAAAAACAAATTCGTATATTTCCCTTGATTATCCACCAACCAGCAAATTATATGAAGAAACCTATGGGAAGAAACCGCATATTTACGGAGACGCAAGAAAATTATGTATAAAGAGTTCAGCTATCGATACAGTTTTATTTTTAGATGTTATCGAACATATAGACGATCCTGAGGCTGCTTTAAGAGAAATTAACAGAATTTTGAAAGATGAAGGAATTTTTTGTTTTTCGGTTCCTTTTTTATATCCCCTTCATGATATACCTTATGATTACAGGAGGTGGACAGTATTTGGGATTCAAGATATGATGAAAAAGAATAATTTTCAAATTATAGAATATGTAAAAAGAGGGAACTTTGGAACCATATGGGGTATATTTTTTAATCTCAATCTAATGTATATTATTCAAAAGATAATCGGCTATAAATTCTTTTTCAAATGGATTTTGCTTTTATTTTTATTTCCATTAATATTTATATTTTCAATATTAATGAATATTCTGGCTCTTATTTTGGAAAAAACGGTTAGTTCGGATCGTTTTACCTTAGGGTATACAGTGGTGGCAAAAAAGAATGTATGTAAAAATTATGGAGATTAAAAAATTTATTTTTATTTCACTTTTATTTTTAAATTTTATTTATGGTGATATATGGATTGAAAAAACCCATCAAGATTTTATTGATGGATTTGAATGCCATCAATTTCAAAATAATTTAATAAGTTGGAAATTAGGAGGAAGAATATATTCTCCTGCGAGTGGCGGGTTAAGAATAATTGGACAGGATAGAGACATAAATGATGATGGATGGCCTGAAATGGTTCTTACTTCTTTTCCAGAAGGAAAAGTTTATATATATTGGGGTTCTGCAGAGGGATTTAATTTAAATAATTATTATTTAATTACCAATTTACAAGCTGGACCACAAGCAGTTTCTCTTATTGATATAGATGAAAATGGATATCTTGATGCTTTAATAGGTTCTTATAACGGAAGTGGTCTTGCTTCTATTCATCTTTCAGATAATAATGGAAATATCTCACCTATTCCCTCTGATATTTTAAGTTATTTATCCGATCTTGTAAATCAAGTTACTGCTGGAGATATTAATTATGATGGATATTTGGATATATTTGTAACCACGGGTTTCCAGATTAATATATATTATGGACCTGGTCCATTTGGGGGTCGTTATCCTGATAAAATATTACAGGGTTCCTTTATGATGCAAAAAATAGAACTTGTGGATTTAAATTATGATACATATCTTGATATAGCTACCATTTCTGATGCACAGTCTACTACTCCCAAGTTTATTATTTTTTGGGGCCCAGATTTTACAAATTCTTTTGTATATTCTTTTCCAGGAGGGTGGGATTTTTCAATAGCAGATTTAAATAATGATGGATACCTGGATGTCGTGATTTCTTCAATTGGTTCTAATGCGGACGCAATTTTGTGGGGACCGAATTTTTCCCAGATTCAGTATTTGGTGGGAAGTGGTAATGGAAATATGTCAATAAATGAAGTTAATGGAGATGAGTATCTGGATATAGTAATGAATCAAAGAAACTTAAATTCAGTATTAATTTATTGGGGACCTACTTATACCAATTATTTTTCTCTGCCGGGGTATTCTGGACTTCATACTCTCATGATTGCGGATTGGAATCGTGACTCTTATATGGATTTATTAACAGGCTCTATTTCTAATTATGCACGATTGTACTGGAATTCTCCGCAGGGCTTTGATTCCCTTAATTTTTTTGAATTCCCGAATTCATCAAATGATGTAATTTATGAGGACCTTGGTAATTTATGGAATAGATTACCTTATGAAAGATATTTATCAAGTATTTACAATACAAATAATCTTGCCCAATTAGATTCTGTAAAATACTATGGGAATTTTCCTAATGGAGTGAATGTGGAGATGAGAAGTTCTCTGGATTCTTTAAATTGGAGTTCCTGGTATATAATCCAGCCCGGACAACCATATCCACCCGAAGGAAGATATTTCCAATACCGCTTAACATTTTATTTGGATTATCTCCAAACAACGAAAATAAAACTGGATTCAATTAAATTTTTTTTCTCTTCATCTCTATTGAATATTTTTCCTGATACATCTTCTTATGTTCATCCAAAGGATTCAGTTATTTATAAAGTAAAGGCAGTTTATACAGGTGAAACAAATGAACTTGTTTATCTTTTTACATCAAATACGCATCCGGGGTGGTTTGTGAAATTGACTGATACACTTGGCAATTTAATAGATACGATTTTATTAATTCCGAATGATACATTTGATTTTAATTTAAAAATATATTCACCTGAGTATCCTTCGCCATTTGAATGTGATACAACGTATATAAAAGGGTATTTAATTTCAAATCCTTTAAAGAGGGATTCTGCAAGGATAATAACAAAAATAACAGGTAATATTTCATTAAAGATTGAGCCTGATACAGAAGGTGTTACAGTTCCCGGTGTTACAATCCCCTACCCTTTAAGGGTAATAAATACAGGTGAATTTAAAGATTCAATTTTATTATCTTATACAAACAGTTCTTCAGGTTATATTTCTTATATAACAGATTCAACGGGTTCTCAAATAATAAACTTTGTAAAAACTTTTCCAAAGGATACTGTAAAAATAATTTTATGGGTTACTCCATTACCTGCAACACCTGATTCACAGAATTTAACAAAGGTGATTGCGAGGTCTTCCTGGATTAACTCAATTTATGATTCTGCGCTTGTAATGACCTATTTATATCATATGCCCTATCTTTTAGTTGAGCCTGACACTTTTTCTTATGGAAATCCGGGTGATAATTTAAAATATAGATTAAGAGTTATAAACAATCAAGAAAGTATTGATACGATAAATCTTTCATTCCATCATAATCAGAACTGGAATGCGAGGATAACTGATACACTTGGTAATTTAATAAATAAAATATATGTGCCTGCAAAAGATACAGGATTTATAATTTTTGAGATTTCAATTCCTGAAAATTCATCTGGTGGTATTCGTGATACTGCTTTTATTAAGGGGGTATCAAACAATTTAAGTATTTCTGATTCAGCGAGGATAATAACAGAGGTTAAAGTTTCTGCAGCAGTTTATATAGAGCCTGACCAGCAGAAGGAAGGGGCTCCTGGAGAAAAAATCAGGTATTATTTAAAAGTTATAAATTCAGGCAACTCCCAGGATATAATAAATGTTTATGTTCTTCAAAGCAACTGGGCTGAAAGGATTATATATGATAGTTTAACAAATATGCCATTAAATGATAACAACAATGATGGTTATCAGGATGTTATTTTGGCACCTCTTGCTTTTCAAAAAATTTATGTGAATGTTGATATTCCTCAAAATGCAAGTTCGGAGGATAATGATGTTGCAATAATAAGGGCAAGTTCTACAAATAACCCATCTGTATGGGATAATGCAAATTTATTTACACAGGTTAAAAAAGTATTTTATTCAATAATTCTTGAGCCTGATACAGAGATTTCTATTCCATATAATTCCTCTTTCTTAATAAATCTTTATTCTTTATTTCAGGGCAATTCAAATGATTATATTGAATTGGAATACTCATTTTCAGGGGCTAATTTAAATATAGAATTAAGGGATTCACAGGGATTAAATCCCTTAATTGATAACAATCATAATGGGAATATAGATCTCGGGGTATGTGAGCCTTCAAATAAAAATTATTTCTCAATATATTTAAGAGCACCTGAATTCAATTATTCAATTTCCGATACAGAGGATATATGTATAATAAGATTAAAGGGTTATCTTTATTCTTATAATACCCTTTATGATTCAGCAAAAATAAAGATAAATTTAATACCACCACTTTATATATTCAACTATGAATCACCCTTTGATTCAAAAAGAGGGACAAACTTTTTCATATCAGTTCCTGAGGATGGTAAAGGGAACCTTGAAGTTTATTCAAGGCTTGGTGAAAAAATAATAACTTTATTTAAAAATAAACCTTTAAAAAGGGGAAAACATATAATTTACTGGAATGGTAAAAATGAAAAAGGAAATTATGTAGCACCGGGTGTTTATATATATGTTTTTGAATTTAAAGGTGAAAAAATTAAAAAAACAATAACTAAAAAAACATCGGTGAAGAGATGATAAAGATAATACTTATATTGATTTTAAATCAAGGGGAAATTATTTTTCCTCTTTTAAGGGTTGGGATAGGTGCAAGACCTTCTGCTCTTGGAGAAAGTTTCACAGGTATTTATAATGATATTCAAGGTGTATGGTGGAATCCTGCATCACATGCATTTGTAAAGGAAAAAGGAGCATTTTTTTCATATAATCACTGGTTTCTGGATTTTAAAGACTTCTATTCAGGAATTTTTATTCCGTTAAAATATATAAATACGGAATTAAGTTTTTTATATTCAGGAACAAAGGATATAGAACTAAGGGATGTAGAAGGAAATTATACAGGAAAAGGAGAACAAATTGCCTATGTTGCTCAATTTTCGCTTTCAAGTTACATCTCAAACTATTTTATTCCTGGGATAAACTTTAAATACCTTTATGAAAGATTGCCTCAGGTAGAAGGAATGGGTGCATGTTTTGATTTAGGTTTTATAACAAGGATAAGTAAAGATTTATCATTTGGATTTGTCATAAAAAATTTTGGATGGAATATGAAATACGGTAATTATAATTATCCATTGCCCTTTGAAATAAAAACAGGAATTTATCAAAGAATAAAAGAATTTTCAGGGATTTTCCTTGATCTAACTTTCCCGCGCGGAAAAAGATATCATATAAACACAGGAATAGAATTCTGGATAAAAGAGGTTGTTGCTTTAAGGATGGGTTATAGATTCATTGATGAAATAAATAAATTTACATTTGGGGGTGGAATAAGATGGAAAAATATTACATTTGATTATGCGTTTGCTGATTATGGTAAATTGGGTCTTACGCATAGGGTATCAACTTCATTTTTGATTCCTGAACATATAAAAATAACCCCTGAAAAAAGACCTTATGAAGGAATCATAGAAGGAAGAGTTTATGATGCAGAGACAGGTGAAGATTTAAATGCGGTTGTTATTTATGAAGGTAAGATAAGTGGTGAATCCCAAACAATAAAAGGAAAATATTCAATCCCGAGGCTTCCTGCAGGTAAATACCATCTAAAAGTTATACCTGAAAATAAAATTTATTTTTCTCAAGAAAAAGAAACAAATGTTCTACCTGAAAGAAAAATAGAAGAAAATTTTGGATTGTTTAAGAAAGAACAAAAATTGATTATTCACAACATATATTTCGAAACAGGAAAGGCAGAAATCATACCAATTTCATACCCAATCATTGACGAAATCGGAAATATTCTTTTAATGAATCCTGAATTAAAAATAGAGATAGAAGGTCATACTGATAATGTCCCTGTATCAACACCTGAATTTCCATCAAATCTTGAACTTTCAAAGGCAAGGGCTGAAGCAGTTAAAAGATATATTGTTAATAAATTTAAAATAGAGCCTGAAAGAATAAAAACAGTTGGTTATGGAGATACAAAACCTGTTGCTTCAAATGAAACAGAAGAAGGAAGAGCATTGAATAGAAGAATTGAAATAAAATTGTTAAAGTAATGTTTGAATTTTGAATTCCTCTATTTTTTTCCTTTATAATTTTATTTTTAATTTTGGGCCCATAGCTCAGGTGGTTAGAGCGCGCGCCTGATAAGCGCGAGGTCGGTGGTTCGAGTCCACCTGGGCCCATTTAATTTTTTAAAAGGAGATTTTATGAAAAAATTAATTTATATACTGACAGGATTTTTATTTTTATATGCATCTGAATCAAGGATAAAATCTTTTGGAAATGTTAAAGACTTTGTATATGATCCATCCCTTACCTACCTTTACCCTGCTCTCCTCCTTAAATTCCCTGATATCTTATGGATTGAATTTACCGATTCCTCACTTCAGAACCTTCCGTATATTTCTTTTGCAGGAGTGAATATGAAATTTGAAAAAGTTGGTGCTTTCTCTTTTATTTACAATTATCCTTCTTATTTTTATCCCCATATTATTTCCTATCCTTCAAAAGAATTGAAGGAATCAAGAGGATTTGAAATATTATGGGCAAAAAACATAAGTGAAAAAATTAATTTGGGCACAGGGATTTCTTTTGTATATGTAAGCGAAAAGAAAGAAGATACACTTCTCCCAGAATCTCCGAGACTCTCAACAAAGGACATTGAAATCATGCCATCTCTTTCTTATTCAATCTCAGAAAACAAAAATATTGATATTTCTTTACATTTTTCACTAAATTCTTTTTATCAGGAATATTATACACTTGTAATAGCAGATACAATTGATGGAAAGGGAAATTCCTTTTATGGTTTGAATTTAAGATATGTTATGGATTTAACTGAATATTCCAATTTTATTTTTGGATTTCATTTTTATTCTTATCCCCTAAAGTATGAAGAAAGAACAGGAGCAACGATTTCTGAATTTGAGCAAAAGAGGGATGAATTTAACATAAATATTGGATATTATACTGAGCCCCTTGAAAATTTAAAAATTATCACAGGATTAAATACAAATTATTTAAAAATTGATACTACAAGGATAGCGGGAGTTATAAAAAGGAAAGGAAGTTTATATGCTTTTCATTTAAATGGCATTCTCGGAAGCGAAATGGAACTTGGTAAGCATTTTGAAATAAGAGGCGGAATAAGAAAAAGCCTTTTAAGAAGTTTGAAAGATAAAAATTATGAAATGAGCGGTCTCAAAAATGAGATAATGGACCAGGAAGAATTCAACATTGAACTTGGTCTTTCTTTTATTAAAGATGGATTCAGAATTGATGGAGTTTTAGTAAAAGACCTTTTCTTTAAAGGACCATTTTTAATTTCAGGAAAAGAGTCAGGATTCTTTACAAATCTTTCAATTTCTTATAATTTTAGTATATTTTAAAAATGCCTGTAAAAAACGATAAGTGGATAAGAAGAATGGTAAAAGAATACAAAATGATAGAACCATTTTGCGATTCCCTTGTCCAAAAAGGAGTTATCTCCTATGGTGTTTCTTCTTATGGTTATGATATAAGGGTTGCAGATGAATTTAAAATCTTTACAAATGTATATTCTGCAATTGTTGACCCAAAGAATTTTGATCCCCGTTCCTTTGTAGATTTTAAAGGAGATGTTTGTGTTATTCCACCAAATTCCTTTGCCCTTGGAAGAAGTGTTGAATATTTCAGAATTCCAAGAAATGTTATTGGAATATGTATTGGTAAATCAACTTATGCAAGATGTGGAATTGTGATAAATATTACTCCTCTTGAGCCTGAATGGGAAGGTCATATAACAATTGAAATTTCAAATACAACACCTTTGCCTGCAAAGATATATGCAAATGAAGGAATTGCCCAGGTTATATTCATTGAGTCTGATGATATCTGTGAAATTTCCTATAAGGATAGAAAGGGTAAATATCAACAGCAGAAAGGAATAGTCCTTCCAAGGATTTGATTACTTTTTTAATTTTACTCTCTTTATTTATAAAAGAAAATCCTTCTTTTATAGATTCTACCTTAAATTATCTTTTAAATGAAGATTACAAAGAAGTAAGAGAAAGAATAAAAATTTTAAAAGAAAAAGTTGACGAAAAAGATCCATTACCTTTTCTTTTAAGAACAATATATTTATACTATTTCACTGAAGATTATGCAGTATATGATTCTGAAAAAGTTTTTTTAAAAGAAATTGAAAAGTTAACAGAAGTTTCTGAAAAACATAATGAGGATATTCTGTGGGGAAAATTTTGTAAAGCAACTGCCCTTGCTTTTAAGGCAATGTGGCTAAGTGAAAAAGAGGATTATTTAAATGCTTTGAATTTCGGACTCGAATCAGTCAATCTATTCACAGAATGTATTGAAAAAAATTTTTTCTTAAAAGATTCGTATCTTGCACTCGGAATATACAATTATGGAGCGCATATAATCCAGAAATATGTTGGGGAAAAAATTTTAAAGGGTGAAAGAAAAGAAAAAGGTATTGAACAGATTGAAATATCTTATAAAGAAGGCAAATTTATAAAGCCATTATCTGCAAGTGTTTTGATATATGTTTATATAAAAGAAAGGCAGAAAAATAAGGCTTTAGAGTTGGCTGAAAAACTTTATAAAGATTTTCCTGATTCAAGAATTCTCTTATGGCAGGTAGGAAGAGCCTATGCAGCAAATGGGGAATGGAAGAAGGCAAAGGAAGTATTTTCTAAACTTTATGAAGATATTGAAAAGAACCAGAAAAAATCCTATTATCAAAGGGCTTCAATAAGATACTGGCTTGCAAAAACAAATTATTTACTCGGTGATAAAGAAATTGCAAAAAAATATATAAAGGAAGCACTTTCTTTTATTAAAAAAACAAAATGGCATGAGAAAAAATATTTAGAGAAAAGGATAAATTATTATAAAAAGATATTAGAAAAAAGTTAGATTATCTTTTATATTTACCCATTAGTTCTCCATAAGCAATTATATGTCCTTCCATCTTTTTCAAAAGCTGTGATTTTGTTAATCCGGGCTCTAAATTCAATACTGTATCAAGAGCATAAATTTTAAAGAAATATCTATGTGTTCCAAAAGGTGGACAGGGACCACCATATCCTATTTTCCTGAAATCGTTAATTCCCTGCTTTGCTCCATTTTCAAGAATTTTTTCTGGAGGAATGCCTTCTGGAAGTTCATTTATATCAGCAGGTAAATCATAAAGAACCCAGTGAACAAATGTGCCCATTGGTGCGTCAGGGTCATCACATATAATTGCTATACTTTTTGCATTTTCCGGTATCCCTTCCCATTTTAAAGGTGGAGAAATATTTTCTCCATCACATGTATATTTCTTTGGTATCATACCCTCATGGGCAAATGCAGCACTTTCAACTTTTATCTCTTTCATTTTTTCCTCCTTCACTTCTTTTTTTTCTTCCTTTTTAACCCCTTTCTGACAGGCAAGAAATAAAACCATTAATGATAAAACATATTTTAATAACATACCCACCTCCTTTATTTTAAACTTAAATTATAAAATCTTTATAATTAAAAATCAAAATGGATTTTAAAAAATTATTCCCTATAAAGAAAAAATATATTTATTTGAACTCTGCATCAACAGGTCCTTTACCCTATCCTTCTTATAAAAAAATAAAAGAAATGGCTAAATATTCTTGTTTTGAAGGAGAAATTGAATATTTTAAAATTTTAAAGCCTGCTCTTGAAGAATTAAGAAAAAATATAGCCCTTTTTTTTGAATGTAGAAAAGAGGAGATTGCTTTTTGTAAAAACACATCCCATGGGATTTTACTCTCCCTTTTATCAATCCCCTTTAAGAAAAATGATAATATAATCGTGCAAGAAGATTCTTTTCCTGCTATAAGGATTCCTTCAATTTTTTCAGGATATGAAATAAAATTGTGTGATTTTTCAAAAGAACCAATTAAAAATTTGAAAAAGAAGATAAACAAAAACACAAAAGCAGTTTTAATTGATTGGGTTCATTTTTATAAGGGATATGTTATTGATTTGAAGGAAATAGGTGAATTTTGTAAAGAAAATGAGATATATTTTATTGTTGATGGAATTCAAGGGGCAGGTGTTTTACCTTTAAATTTATCAAAAACTCCCTTAGATTTCTTCATAACAGGTGGCTCAAAATGGTTATTATCACCCCATGGAACAGGTTTTATTTACATAAATTCAGAAACTTTTAAAAAATTGAATAAAAAATATACAGGATGGCTTTCCCTTGACTGGAAAAATTTCTCTAATCTTGATGATTTACCTCTTCAAAGAAAAGGAGCACAATCCTTTGAAGAAGGAACATTCAATTCACTTGGCATTTTCGGATTTAATGAAAGTATGAAAATATTTGTTGAACTCGGCAAAAATGAAATTTATAAAAAAGTTAAAAGGTTAATTTTAAAAATTAGAAAAATTTTGGAAATCAATAATTTTGAAGTAATTCCTGATAAATTTTCTCAAATTTCAGGGATAATATCTTTTAAATCTAAAAATATATTTGAAATTTATAAGAAATTGATTGAAAAGAATATAATTGTTTCTTTTAGAAATGGTTATATAAGGGTTTCTCCTCATTTTTTTAATGATGAAGATGAAGTATTAAAATTTGAAGAAGTAATTTCAAAATAAGATTTATCTTTCTGCTCTTTTCCTTGGAATTACATCTAAACGAGCAGATAGAAATGCTTCAACCGGATGAATCCCATTTAAAATATCAATAAATAAAGAGATAGCCAATTGACTCCCCTTATTTTTTTCAGAAACTTCTATATTCATATTTTTAAATTTTTTATCAAGTTCTTCCTGTAATTTAACATCCCTTCCTTTAAAATTAACATTTTCCTGCTCTAAAATCCAGTTTAAAGCATATAAAATATATTCTATTTCATATCCAATAAGTCCTTTAACTTTGTCTTTATATTTTTCAATTATCTCATCAGGATTTCCTCCTTGCCATACTTCAATAATAGCATTAAACAGGTATTTCGCTTTTTCTTTATTTTGACAATATTTCCCATAAAAATCAATAGCAAAATGCGCATGTTTCGGAGTATAGTATTTCATCTTTTCAACATTTGTTATTGTTCTAACCTTAAAGTCTTTTTCAGATTTTTTGTTTTCTGTTTTTATTAAGATCCATCCATTTGGAAGTTCTATTTTATCCAATATTTTCTTTTTTTCTCTTCTTCCAAAATATTCACCAATTTCCAGACTATTCATTTTGTCCTCCACCAAATACTATATTTAACTGATGATAATCTTTCTTCTTTTTTCGGTTTTCTAAAAATATATAAATGTTCATGAGATAAAAGTAAAAAATCGTAATTCCTCCCTCGCCATTTTTCTCTCGTGCTTTTCATTTTCCATTGAAGCTTTATAATATCTTCGCGCAAAATAAAACCAACAGATAAAAAAACTTCTAATACTCGTGCAGAAATAGGAACAAAATGTTTCTTTTTCCTTGTGTCACCAATAAGAATGCAGCAATATTTTCCAGGCTTTAATACCCGATAACATTCCTTTGCTACTTTATACATCTCTTCAACGAATTCGTCAATATTTTTAATATTTGAAAGGTCACCTTCAATATTGGTTTTAGAGAATCTTATTATGTTGGCATAAGGAGGATGAGTAGCAATCAAATCAATACTTTCATCATTTATCAAATTTAAATTTCTTGCATCTCCTACATATGTTCTTATTTCCGGGTTATACTTATATTCAAAATTAAGCCTATCCCGAGTAAGCATTATTGCGTTAATGTTAATATCTACTCCGATACCTCTTCTATTTAGCAATTTACATTCAATTAAAGTTGTGCCTGATCCAACCATCTGGTCTAAAACTATATCGTTTTCTTTTGTATACCTTAAAATCAAATTTCTTGGGATATAAGGTGACCAATTTCCTC
This sequence comes from Caldifarciminota bacterium, assembly GCA_039803745.1. Taxonomy (GTDB): domain Bacteria; phylum Hydrothermota; class Hydrothermia; order Hydrothermales; family Hydrothermaceae; genus JBDRZD01. Next base: position 8,427 of record JBDRZD010000031.1, on the reverse strand, counting down.
TATAATTACCTTTATGAGTTGCCCATTCTCCTCTATCTGGAAATGACCACACGGTAGTTGTTTCCAATTTGAAATCCTTTGGCTCAAATTCCTCAATTTTATGCTTATTTTTCATTAATGGTATTTCCACATCCTCAATTATGACTGTATTATGCGATTTTATAAATTCTAAATAATCTTCTTCTTTAATTTCTTTCATTGGGATCAAAAAGAGGTTTTGTTGTATCATAATTTTTGGATAATTTCTACATTTACATTTTCAATTCCTTCTACTTTCCATTTATATTTTGAGGTATCGGTTACGATAATAATTAAAATATTTTGAGGATCAAGGTATTTTCTTGCTGCTTCAATTATTTCATCTTTTTTCAGATTTTCAATTTCTTTAATTTCCTTTTCCCAGAAAAATTCCGGAAGTTCATAAAGTTCCTGTGTTAGAAGGTTTGTTGCAATTTGATAATATGTTTCTGTTATTCTTGGAAGATAACCTTTAAAATAACTTTTTGTATCTTCAATTTCCTTATCTTTAATTTCTCTTTTAATTTTATTTATTTCTTCAAAAATGACCCTTATTGCGTCATTTGTATTTTCAATTTTTGTTTGCAATCCAAAAGTATAAAGTGATGGATAAGGATCTGTAATTAAAAATCCTGAACCTACACTATACGCATAACCCCTTTTATTCCTTATTTCTTCAAAAAGTCTTGAAGAAAAACCACCCCCACCAAATATGTAATTCATAACCCTTGCAGCATTAAAATCAGGAGATTTTCTTAATGGACCAAAATGACCCATAGTTATATATGATTGATTGATATTCATATGGAAAATTTTCACATTTATTCCTGAAATAGGGGGTGGCAATCTAAACCAAGGAAGATTTTCGCCCTTTTTCTCTTTCTCAAAATACTTTTTAACAAAATCAATGAGTTCATCAGGGGATTGGGGTCCAACAATCACGCATATTGCATTTTCAGGAACAAAATATTTTTTATAAAATTCTTTAATGTCCTCAAGATTTATATTCTTTAAAGAGTTTTCATCACCTTCTGGCAGGTGTCCAAGAGGGTGGTCTTTGCATATGTATTTTGTAAAAAGTATTTCAGAAACATAATCTGGTTCAGATTTGTTTGAAATTATCTCATTTATCAATCTCTCCTTTTCTTTTTCAAATTCTTCTTTAGGAAATGTGGGATTGTATATTATGTCGGATAAAATTTCAAGGGATTTTTCTAAATTTTCCGAGAGAGTGGTGATCCCCAAAGTTGAAAATGTGCGGGAAACATCATAGGAAAATCTTGTTCCCAGAATTGCAAATTCCTCTCCTATTTGTGTATAAGTTCTTTTCTCAGTTCCCTTTTCCAGCATGCTGACCAATAAATTAACAAGCCCTTCTTTACCCTTTGGATCATGAATTGAGCCTATTTTAAATGAATAAATACAGACAACCATCGGCAATTTTGTTTTTTCATAAGCAAGAACCTTTAATCCATTCTTTAAAACTTCTTTTTTATAACCTGCGCCACCATTTACATTAATCAAAAAACTCATCATAATAATTATGCTCCCTTTCATTTTCCCTCCCCAAGTTTTTGAGGCAAAATTGGTTCAAGATATAAGATATTTCTTGAGTTCTCGGCAAAATAAAAATTTGCAACTCTTTTAATATCTTCTTTACTAACTTTATCCACTTCATCAAGATATGTTAAAATTTTTTTCCATCCTCTTAAATTTTCAAAACTGCCTATTATAAAATTCTGACGGAGCACAGATTGTTGAGAATAAACAAAAGAGGCTTTTATCTGATTCTTTGCCTTAACTAATTCTTTTTCCTCAATATCTTCATTTTTTATCTTTTCAATCTCTGCTAAGATTTCGCTCAAGACCTCCTCAAAAGAACTGATGAGTTTTAAATCAGCCACTATTATAAAAAGTCCAGGATCAATTCTTATATCAGAATAAGCGAAGCATTCAGTTGCAAGTCCTTTTTCATGAACAATTTTTCTATAAAGCCTTGATGTTTTATCCCCTCCAAGAATGTAAGCAAGAATTTGTAAGGGTATCTCATCAGTAGAACCTGCTTCTGAAATATGGAAGGATATACCAAGTTTTTTTGAAAATCCTTCTTTTTTTATATACATTCTTCTCTCTCCCATTTGTTTTGGCTCTTTTATCCTCATTTCTGGAATATTTTTTACAGGGGGAACTTTTTCAAAATATTTTTTAACAAGGGAAATCGCCTTTTTTTCTTCAACATCACCCACAATTATCATCACAGCATTATTTGGAGAATAATAAGTTTTATAATGTTCTTTCACATCTGAAAGATTTATGTTTTCTAAATCACTCATCCATCCAATTACTGGGTTTTTATATGGATGAACTTTATAACTTAATGCATACAGTTCTTCCCAGAAAATACCTTCAGGTGAATTCTCTGTTCTGAGTCTCCTTTCCTCCATTACAACTTTCTTTTCTTCCTCAAATTCCCTGAACACTAAATTCTGCATTCTATCTGATTCAAGTTCAAGAATTTTCTCAAGATTTTCCTTTGGAAAAACTTCCCAGTAACATGTTGCATCATTTGAAGTAAAGGCATTATCAACGCCTCCTATTCTTTGGATTATCTTTGAAAATTCCTGAGAGCCTATTCTTTTTGTTCCTTTAAACATCATATGTTCAAGTAAATGAGAAATCCCCGTCTTGCCAGTTACTTCATTTCTTGAACCAACTTTATACCATATTCCAAGTGAAATTATTGGTGATGAATTATCCTCAAGAATTAAAACCTTCATTCCGTTTTTTAAAGTATACTCCTTTATATTTTGATAACCCATTTTTTGGACTAAGAGGATTGGAAAAATTAAAAATCCTAAAAACAAGTCCCTCATTTTGACCTCCTTATTTTTAAATATTTTTTACAATTTGGACAAAAATAAAAAGTTTTTTTATTTTTCTTAATTTTTGAAATTATTTCAAAGGAACATTCAGGACATTTTTCTTTTATTATTTCACCTGTTAAAGTAAATTCACAATCCGGATAATTTGAGCATCCATAGAATATTCCATTTTTACCCTTTCTTTTAACAAGATACCCCTTTTTACAAACAGGACACTTAATTTCTCCATATTTTTCTTTATATTTACATTCAGGATATCCTGAACAGGAAACAAATTTCCCATATTTACTCCATTTAACCACAAGTTCTTTTCCGCATAATGGACATTTCTTCTCTATCTTCTCCTCTACTTTTTCCTTTATACTTTTCATCTCTTCTTTAAATTTCTCAATTTCTCTTTCAAATCTTTCATAGAATTCTTTTAAAAATTCTCTCCATTCTTTCTTTCCTTCTTCAATTTCATCTAATTCTTCTTCCATCTTTGCTGTAAATTTATACTCAAATATTTCATTAAATTGAGGGATTAAAACTTCAATTGTTTTCATACCGAGTTCTGTAGGAATAAGGTTTTTATTTTCTCTTTTAATATATTCTCTATCAAATAAAGTTTTAATTGTTGGTGCATATGTGCTCGGTCTTCCTATACCGAGTTCTTCAAGTTTTTTAATAAGGCTTGCCTCAGTGTATCTTGAAGGAGGTTCTGTTTCTTTTTCTAAAATATTTATATTTAATATTTTAATTTCTTCATCTTTAGAAAGGGAGGGTAAAATGACTTCTTTTGGTTTCTCAGAAATTATTTTATAGAATCCGTCAAATAAAAGTTTTTGTCCCTGTGATTCAAATAAATATTCTGATACTTCAATTTGAACCTTTTTCTTTTGTATCACAGCACTTTTACCTTGCGAAGCCAATGCCCTTTTATAGATTAAATCATAAACCTTATATTCTTCTTCACTTAAATACTCTTTTATATTTTCTGGAATTAATTCTAAATTAACAGGTCTTATTGCCTCATGAGCACCCTGAACAAATTTTTCCTTTTTTTCAAAAACATTAGGTTTTTGAGGTAAATAATTTTCTCCAAAATTTTCTTTTATAAATTTCCTTGAACTATTTATAAAATATTCGCTTAATCTTAAAGAGTCTGTTCTCATATAAGTTATAAGTCCTGTAACTTTTTCTCCAATTTCTTTACCTTCATAGAGAGATTGTGCTATTTTCATTGTTCTTTCTGCAGAAAATCCGAACCTTTTTGAGCATTCCTGCTGAAGAGTGCTTGTTTTTAGAGGTGGCAGGGGAAAAACTTCTTTTTCCTCTTCCTCTATTTCTTTTACAATTCCTTTTCCAATTTTTTGGATTTTCTCTTTTATTTCTTCAGCCTTATCTTTTTCTTTTAATTTTTCTTTTAATTTACCCAAAAACTCTTTACCATCTTTTTCAAAAATTACTTCAATTTCATAATATTTTTCGGGAACAAACTTTTGCCTCTCCTTTTCCCTTTCAACAATTAATCTTAGTGCAACAGTTTGAACTCTTCCTGCTGAAAGCCCTCTCTTCATTACTTTCCATAAAAGAGGGCTTGTTGAATAACCAACAATTCTATCAAGTATCCTTCTTGCAAATTGTGAATAAACCTTATTCATATCTATTTCAACTGGATTTTCTATTGCTTCTTTCACCCTTTCTTTTGATATTTCATAAAAAAGAACTCTTTTTGAATCATCCCTTTTTAAAATTCTTGAAATATGATATGCTATTGCTTCCCCTTCCCTATCAGGGTCAGAACCAAGAAGAATAAGGTTTGCATCCTGTGCCTCTTTTTTTAAATAATCCACAATATCCTTTTTACCCCTTATTATTTCAAAATATGGTTTAAAACCCTTTTTTATACTTATTCCAAATCTTTCTTCAGGTAAATCGACAACATGTCCTTTTGAAGCAAGAACTTTAAATTCTTTTCCAAGCATTTTACTCAAAGTTTTTGCTTTTGTAGGAGACTCAACAATAATAACTTTTTTCATTTTTTAAAATTATAAATTAAGATGGAAAATATATTCAAAAAGAAGAGAAAAATTGAACATATAATAATTGTCTCTTTTGCTCCTATATACTTACCAGAAATTCCATTTAAAAACCCAAAAATAACAAAGAGAGTATTCACAAAAAATTCACGAAATGAAAATATTCTTCCTCTATAATTAACATTCACTTCCTCATGTATTATTGTATCCTGAGAAATCATTATTGGTGCAATAAAAAGACCGCCTATAAAAGAAATTAAAATTAAAAAAGAAAGTCTATTTATAAAAGAAAATAAAAATATTATCACTGCTAAAGAAAAGAAAGAATAAGTTATCACCTTTATTTTATTAAGATTTTTACCATAATTTCCGAATAAAAAAGCAGAAAGGATTGTCCCAAAGGCTGCAAATGTTCCTATTATTCCCATCCCTTTTGTTCCAAAACTAAGAACCTGTTGAATTAATATTGAAAGAATTACATAAATTATGGAACCCAAAAAAGCAAGAGAAATAATGGTTAAATATACAAATAGGACATTTTTATTTTCATTTGCAATTTTTAAGCCCTCTTTTAAATCTTTGAAAAAATTTCTCTTTTCTTTTTCCATCTGGACTCTCTTTATGCTTAAAAATGATAAAATGAATCCTGATATAATAAAAAGAAAAGAATTTAAAAATAAAACAACATCATATCCCTTTAAATTTAAATTCTTCCATAACTTAAGTTCTATCAAAATTCCAGAAGAAAACATTGCTAAAAGGGTTGAAATTCTTACAATCATATTGTTAAAAGAATTTGCTGTTAAAATTTCCTCTTTACTTTTTAAAAATTCTGGTATTGAAGAAATTTTTGAAACATTTGAGAAAAGTGTGCTTAAAAAAAGGAAAAATATAAAAAAATAAAGAAGAATTAATGATTTAAATTTAATTCCAATAAAGAGGATTAAAAGAACAAAAAATGCTCTTAAAATCTCTGAAAAAACCATTATTCTTTTCCTATCAAACCTATCAATTAAAATTCCTGCAAAAGGAGAAAAAAGAATAACAGGTAAGGTTATTGAGGCTGAAAGAAAGGAAAAAGCAAGTGGATTTCCATAAGCAAGGTCTTTTAAAATTGCAAAAAAAGAAAAATGATTTACCTTATCACCTATTTGAGAAAAAACCTGACTTATTGAAAAAATAAAAAAATTTCTATTTTTTAAAATCCTGAAAAAATTAAGAAAATTAACCAATTTAGCCTTTTATTTCCTTATATTTTTCTATATAATAATTTTCAATTTCATCCACTATCTTATCCCATGAATAATTCTTTAAAACTTTTTCCCTTCCTTTTCTTCCCATTTCTTTTCTTAATTTTTCATCCTCAATTAAAATTCTAATTTTCTCGGCAAGGTCATAAGGATTTTCAGGCTCAAATAAAAGGGAATCCTCTCCATCAGTTGCTACATAAGAGTATCCCTGAATTCTTGAAGCAACAACAGGTTTACCCATTGAGAACGCTTCAAGTAAAACTATTCCAAAAGATTCATGGCCTATAGCAGGAGAGCAAAATATATCACAAGAAGCGTAATAGGAGGGTAAATCTTCCCTTCTTACTTCTCCCTCAAAACAAATCTTATCTTTCATATCCTTTGAAATGCTTGATTTATAAATTCTAAGTAAAGGACCTTTTCCGACCACAATTAATCTTATATTATCAAAATCCTTACACAATATTTTAAAAGCCTTTAAAAGATATTTAAGTCCTTTTCTTGGCTCAATTCTTCCAACAAAGAGTATATTTATTTTCCCATCCATAAATTTTTCAATAGGTTTTACTGAAGGAGAGAAAAATTCAACATCAACTCCATTTGGTATAATTTTATAATTTCCGGGAAAGAATTTTTCCATTGGTTCCTTTGCCACTGGTGAAACTGCTATTCTTCCATGCAATTTTTCAAAATATTTTTTCAAATATCTCCCAAATATCCTGTATCCCTTACTATCTCCATGAGCAGAATGGAATGTTGCAAAATTTATTGAATTAGAATGTTTAATAACAAAAAGCGGAATCACAGGTGCTATTGGACCATGAATATGAACAATATCAAAATTTTCACTTTCAAGAAATTCTTTAATTTTTTTTGAAATCCTCGGAGATACTGTTATAGAAGAAATTGACTTATTTGCTATTAAAGGAACCATTCTCCCTATTCTTTTAACCCATTCAGGGTCTTTATAATCAGGATATTTTCTTTTATTATATCCTCCTGTTAAAATCCTTACATCATGTCCTTTTTCCCTTAATCTTATAGCAACATTATAAATGTGTTCGCTTATCCCACCAATTTTTGGAAAATATATATCAGAGGCAATGAGTATCTTAAATTTCATTACTTTTTATATTTTTTGAGCCCCTCAATTATAATTCTTATTGCCTCACACATCTTTTCTTTTTCATAAACAAAACTTATCCTTATCTCATTCTTTCCTTTACCTTTTGTTGAATAAAAACCGTCACCAGGAGCAACCATTGAAGTCTTTTTATTCAATTCAAATTCTTTTAACAAAAATATTGCAAAGTCCTCTGCATTATTAACAGGTAATTTTAGCATTGTATAGAATGCTCCCTGCGGTTTAAAATAAACTATGTCTTCGCACTCTTTCAAAACTTCTATTCCTGCATCTATCCTCCTTTTAAATTCTTCTTTACACATCATTACAAATTCGTTTTCCTTTTCAATAACTTCTGCACATGCATATTGTTCCACTTCAGGACAGGAAAGCCTTCCCTGAGCAAGTTTAAGAACATTTGACATTAGTTCCTTATTTTTTGAAACAATACACCCAACCCTTGCTCCACATAAGGAATACCTTTTTGATACAGAATCAGTCAATATGCATTTATCCTTTATATCTTCAAGTTCCATAATACCTTTATGTTTTAAACCATCATAAACAAATTCTCTATATACCTCATCTGCAATTAAAAAGAGATTATATTCTTTTACAAGTTTTGCGAGTATTTCCAGTTCTTCTTCATTATATACTTTACCTGTTGGGTTATTGGGTGATGCATAAAGAATTGCCTTTGTCTTTGAATTAATATATTTTTTTATCCTCCTATAAGGGGGTAATGCAAAACCTTCTTCTATTTTTGTTGGTATTGGAACAAGTTTACATCCAGCAAGTGAAGCAAATAAGTTATAGTTTGTATAAAACGGCTCAAAAACAATTATCTCCTCATTTGTATCAGCAACTGCAAAAAAAGCAAATATTAATGCCTCAGAGCCACCAAATGTTATTATTATATCATCAGGTTCAATTCCATAATTAAATTGATTGAAATATTTTGAAAAGGCAATCCTCAACTTTTCAGTTCCCTGTGATGGAACATAACTTATGACCTTTTTATCAAATTTTCTTAGTGCTTCAAAAAAAGTTTTTGGAGAAGGAATATCAGGCTGTCCTATATTTATATAATAAACTTCTTTTCCCTCTTTTTCAGCCTCATTTGCATAAGAATA
>JBDRZD010000030.1:0-23235 GCA_039803745.1 Caldifarciminota bacterium | reverse complement strand
TTTCTTTGTTTTTCTCTTTTAAGTGATTTATGAAAATGGTGAAAAGGAAAAAGAAAATTAAAATTAAAAGAAAGATTAAATAAACTTCTGAAAAACTTAATTTACCTGAAAAGTAGTGCCTTAAACCTTTGTTAAGAACCCATCCATAAACAACTGGAAGATGCCAGAAATAGACAATAAGAGATTCCTTACCAAAAATTTGCAGAATTTTCAAAAAATTGGCTTTGCTATTTTCAAGATAAAAAAGTAAAAAGGAGATAAAAGAAAGAACAGAAATTCTTAAAAATATGATATCAAGTTTAAATGAAAAGATTTTAAAGATTAAAAATATGAGGAAAGAGAATAAAGAAAAGAAAAAGAAGATATTTTGATTTTTATAGGAAAGAAAAAAATATCCAAGAATACATCCTGAAAAAAGGTAAATAGAAAAAGGAGTTAAAGGGAATAGAGAATTTTTAAAAAATTTTAAAAGGAAAAGGGGCAAATTTAAATTATTTTTTGAAACATAAATTGTTAAAAAGAAAAATGAAATTGTAAGAAAAGAAACAAGTTTTAAAAAAATTTTTTCATCTTTCGAAATAAAATAAAAAATTTGAAGGATTAAAATGCTTATACCTATGCATTGGAGTATATCAAAATTAAAAAAATTGTTTAAATCAGAAAAATTTAAATCAAAAAGAATCTTTCTTAAGGAAAAATATGGCAAATGCAAAGCATAGCCAAGCATTATTATAAAAAATATTCTTCTTATCCTATCTAAAAGTTTTTTTGAAATATAAAAGTATTCTTTTCTTTTTAAAGTGGAAATCGAAAAAGCAATACCTGAGGCAAAAAGGAAAAGTGGAGCAGTAAAACCCCTTATATTCTGCCAGAAAATCCAGAAATGAGAAGATTTTTGAGAAAAAGAAAGAAGGGCATCAAGTGTATGCCCATGAATCATTTCAATTAAGGCAATTGCCTTTAATAAATCAAGAAAGAGATATCTTTTTATTTTGGTTTTATCCTAAAATTTTTAATTCACCTTTGTATTTAACTTCCTTTGCAATATTTGTTATTTCATCATAAACATTTTTTAAGATTGGAACTTTTTCTTTATATTCTTCTTCTTTTTCATATTCCTTTTCACCTGCAACATAAATCCTTGTTTTTCCTTCTCTTTTTGGTGCATTTTTCAGCATTCTTATATAATCATCCATCTTTTTCTTTAATTCATCAAGCCCTATGAATATTTCAGGGTCAATTGCTCCAAAGAAGTGGCAAACATTTGGATGCTTCTCTTTATAAACATAAAGACCGTATGCACCTCCTGAGAGAACACCCGATAAAATATCAACAAGGACTGAAAGATTATATCCCTTATGTCCACCTGTTTCCTCCTCTGCTCCACCAAGAGGTAAAAGTCCTCCACCTCTTTTTTCCTTTAAATTTAAAACAACCCTTTTTGCATCCTCTGTTGGATTTCCATTTTCATCAGTTGCCCATACAAGTGGCATCTTCTTTTCCATCCTTGCATAAATTTCCACCTTCCCTCTTGGAACTGTTGATGTCGCCATATCTAAAACCCATGGCTTTTCATTTCCTGCAGGAACTGCCACAGATAAAGGGTTTGTTCCAATAACCATATCCTTTGCAAATGTTGGAACAACAAGAACATCAGAATTTGTTGTTGAAATTCCTATTAAATTATGGGGAAGAGCCATCATTGCATAATAACCAGCAATTCCATAATGGTTTGAATTTTTAACTGCTGCAAAACATACCCCCTTTTTCTTTGCCTTTTTAATAACTTTTTCCATAACAAGGTATCCTATAACCTGTCCAAGTCCTGCCTGACCATCAACAAGGAGTGAAACAGGTGTCTCTTTTATAATCTTTGGAGGATTATTTGGTAAAATTCTTCCATTCTTTATATCATCCACATATCTTTTAAGTCTCTGAACACCGTGTGAACCTATTCCCCTTCTATCAGCAGAAACAAGAACATCAGCAGTTATATCAGCATATTTCTTTTTAACACCCATTTTTCTGAATATTCCAGAGACAAACTCTTTAAGATTTTCAACACCTACATATACCATTTCAGCCATTTATCCCTCCTTTTTAAAATATTCTTTTTGATAATTTTCCCACATTTCTTTTAAATCCTTTCTTTCTAAAACTTCCATTACATAATTTGCAAATTCCTCACCTGTTGCTCCATCCTTTCTTCCTGTTATTACCAATTTTCTTTCAAATTGACCGCATATATCAAGTGCCATATCTAATCTTTCACCCTTCTCTTCATAACCTATATGTCTTAAAAGCATTGCTGATGCCCTCAAAATACTACTCGGATCAGCATAAATTGCTCTTCCTTCCTGAACCATTCTTGGGGCACTTCCATGAATTGCTTCAAACATTGCATATCTTTTACCAATATTCGCACTTCCAGCAGTTCCAACTCCACCCTGAAATTCTGCTGCTTCATCTGTTAAAATATCACCGTATAAATTTGGCATAACAAAAACTTGAAATTCCGTCCTTCTTTTTTTATCTATTAATTTTGCAGTCATTATGTCAATAAACCAATCATCGGCATTTATTTCAGGGTATTCCTTTGCTATTTCATAGAAAATTTTTAAGAATTTCCCATCAGTTGTTTTAACAACATTCGCCTTTGTAACTGCTGTTACTCTCTTTTTATTATTTTTTCTGGCATATTCAAAAGCAAGCCTTATAATCCTTTCACTTCCTTGAGTTGTTATAACTTTGAAATCTATTGCAACATCATCTGTTACATTTATTCCTTTACTTCCAAGAACATATAAATCCTCTGTATTTTCCCTGAAAAATATCCAGTCAATCCCTTCATCTGGAACCCTTACAGGTCTTACATTTGCAAAAAGGTCAAGTTCCCTTCTCATTGCAACATTTGCACTCTCAATATTTGGCCATGGATCACCTGCTTTTGGTGTTGTTGTTGGTCCTTTTAGAATTACATGACATTTTTTAATCTCCTCAAGGACATCATCAGGTATCGCTTTCAAAACCCTTGCTCTGTTTTCTATTGTAAGCCCCTCTATATTCTTAAAAACTACTTTCTTTTCTTTTTCTTCATCTTTCAAAAGGAATTTAAGGACCCTTTCTGCTTCTTTGCATATATAAGGACCAATTCCATCACCACCTGCTATCCCTATTATTATCGGCTTTAATTTTTTATAATCTACCCAATCCTCTCCCTTTTTCATCTTCTCAACCCTTTCTATCTGCTCTCTTATTATTTTCTCAAAATGCTCTATTGCATTTTTTATTCTTTCTTCATACATAATATCACCTCCTTAAAATTTTTGTGGTTCATAATTTGGTGCCTCTTTTGTTATTGTAATTGAATGAGGATGGCTTTCTCTTAATCCGAAAGGTGTAATCCTTATAAATTCTGCTTTTTTTCTTAATTCTTTTAAATTTCTTGCACCAACATAACCCAAACCTGCTTTTAAACCACCTAAAAGCTGGTATATTACCTCTGAAACAGGTCCTTTATATGAAACTATTCCCTCAACACCTTCTGGAACAAATTTTGTATATTCTTCCTGAAAATATCTATCCTTTGAGCCAAGTTTCATTGCGGAAACAGAACCCATTGCTCTATAAACCTTATATCTTTTGCCCTGATACAAAACAAGTTCTCCTGGACTTTCATCAGTCCCTGCAAGTAAATTCCCCATCATAACTGTATCTGCTCCTGCTGCAAGTGCTTTTACAATATCACCTGAATATTTTATTCCACCATCTGCTATTAAAGGAATTTTATACTTTCTTAAAACTTTTGCAGAGTCTATTATTGCGGTTAATTGAGGAACACCAATACCTGCAATAACCCTTGTCGTGCATATTGAACCAGGACCAATTCCAACCTTAACCGCATCAACACCTATTTTAACCAATTCTTTACAAGCCTCCTCTGTCGCAACATTCCCTACAACAAGTTCTAAATCAGGATAATTTTTCTTAATATACTGTGCAACATCCAAAACCCTTTTTGAATGGGCATGAGCAGTATCTATTACAATTGCATCAACTTCTGCCTTTAAAAGTTTTTCAAGTCTTTCTTCAAAATCTTTACCAGTTCCTATTGCTGCTGCAACCCTCAATCTACCCCTTTCATCTAAACTTGCAGTTGGATGTTCAAGTTTTTTTAATAAATCTTTTAAAGTAATAAGTCCTTTTAAAAAACCATTTTTATCAATTATTGGTAATTTTTCAATTCTATTTTTAAGAAGAATTTTATGAGCCTCCTTTATTCCAATACCTTCATATGCAGTTATAACATTTCTTTTCATAATTTTATTAATTTTAATATTACTCTTTTCCAAAAAAGCAAGATCCCTTCTTGTAACAATCCCTACAAGTTTCCCCTCTTTATTCACAATTGGAAAACCTGAGATTGAAAGTTCTTTCATCATCTTCTTTGCTTTATGAACAGTATCATCAGGGGAAAGTGTAAAGGGATTCAAAATTATCCATGACTCTGACCTTTTAACCTTTAAAACTTCTTTACTCTGCTCATCAGGTGTCAAATTCCTGTGAATAACACCTATACCTCCTTCCTTTGCCATAGCAATTGCCATTTCACTTTCTGTAACTGTATCCATTGCTGCTGAAACAAAGGGTATTTTAAGAGAAATATTTTTTGAAAATTTTGTTGAAACATCAACCTCCTTTGGTAAAACATAACTTTTCTTTGGAACAAGTAAAACATCATCAAAGGTGAGTCCCAACCTCATATTTTTTTTCATATTTACTCCTTTATTCTTATTGAATAACCTAAAACTCTTCTCACAACTTCCTTTAAATATTCCCCTGGATCCCTTTTACCTTTTATTTTTAAATTTAAAGGAACAATTGAAGGTAAAAGGGATTCTTCAAAAATTCTCCTTTTTTTCTCTTCAATTTTATAAAATAAATCCGCATCAACTATTATTATCCCATAAATTTTTTCATCAATATATTTTTGAAGAATTAAAACAACATCTTTTTCATTCTCTACCATTTCTACATCACATCCTGCGAGACGGAATCCAGTATCGTATCCTTCCTCTGTTATTGCAAGTATCTTATAACTTTTCATTTTATAAAAATATATTTTTTAATTTCAAAAGGAGAAATATTTTGATCAATTCCATAAACTATAATTCTCAAATTAACAAGTTCATTATATTTTGAAAAAATATAAGCAACAGGCACATAAATTGAAAGGGGATCTTTAATGAATCCTTGAATTGCCCAGTTGGTTAAAGATTCTTCAAATCTTCTTTCAAAAATAGATATATCAACTCCATCACCGAATATTTTTTTATAACGAGTTGAAGAGAGAATATTTAATCCATCAGAAAGATTTTCACATTCAGAAAGTTTTTTAAGGATTCTTTCAGATACATAACCCCCTTTTAAATATTCAATTTTTCCCGAAGGTCTTATATTGTATTTTAAAAGTAAAAGAGAACCAATTATATTTCTTATATCTATCCATGATCTTAAAATATGCTCTATTATTTTATCATCCCATGAATAACCGATTTCTTTTAAAACATTTTCAAAGAAGCTTTTTTCAATCTCATATTCTACTTCCTTTAATTTTTCCTCTTTTAACATTTTTAAAATATTCCTGGTTAAGGGAAAGGGCAAACTTATTCTCCATGTGATTATGAGTTTCATAACATCAAAGGCACTTTCCTTTTTTAAAAGTTCATCTATTTTTGGAGCATCAAGAGGATAAATTGGTAAAAGAGCTTCTTTAATTTCCTCTTCAGGGATTCTTTTCATTTTTCCCCTTATTATTGCCCTTATATTTGCAAGAGTAAATCTCTGTAAAACAAAAGAAATCAACTTCCCTGCTTTTCCTTCCGAAAATTTAATTATTTTATTAAAAGAATTTATAGCTTCTGAATTTATTCCATCAAGAACTTCTTTTAAAGAGGGCTCTGGATAAGAAGGGGGAAGAAAATCCCTATAAGGAGTATCCTTTAAGGAGTCAACAAATTCAGAAAGAGTATTTTTATTTAAAATTTCTTCATATTTATCAGGGGGCAAAAGAAAACTCTTCATTCCCCTTAATCTTGCATTTATATAACCTATATCCTCAGACATCTAACTCCTTTTTTAAAATTTCATATATATAATCTTTTGCCCTATCAATTCTTGAAGAAAAGGTATTATAAACCCTTATTCTTCCATCCTCCCTTTCCAAAATAACTCCTTCCTCTACCTCATCTTTAATTACTTTAAATTTTAAATTATCTTTATCAATTTGCTCCTTTATGATTTTATAAAATTTTTCATTTACTCTAACAATTCCATCTTTTTCACCAAATCTTTTAACTGCCTCATGAAAAAAATTTATAAGAATGTCATCCCATTTTATTTTTTCCTTTTCCCTTTCCAAAGTTTTTAAAATATCTTCAAAAATTTCGTCTCTTTTTCTTAAAATTTTGTCTAAATTTTCTCTTTGAACTTCTGTAATTCTTTTTATCTCTTCAATCTTCAAAATTTCCTCTATCTCTTTTTTTGCTTCTTTTAAAATCCTCTCTTTTTCCTCTTCAAATTCATTCAAAAGCCTTATTCTTTCCTTTTCAGCCTCTTCCTTTATTTCTCTTTTCTTTTTCTCAATCTTTTCTCTTATAAATTCCCTAACTTCTTCCATCAAATTCTTAAAAGGAGCATAAAGGCAATAACAAAGCCGAGGATCACAACTGTTTCAGGAATTGCGATAAGGATTACAATCCATATCGCCATTTCGGGTCTTTCAGCAATTGTTCCTGCGCCTGCACTCCCTATCTTTGCCTGAGCCCATGCAGTCCCGAGTGCGGGAATCCCTATACTAAGTGCAACTCCAATATAGGCAAGAGGATTAGCAGTCTTCACAGCTTCTGGCATTTTTTCTGCAGCCTCCTGTGCGACAAGAAGAGAATAAGAAATCATGTTTAAAATTATTCCCATTATTACATATAAAAATTTTTTCATTTTAACCTCCTTTAAATCTTTTTAAAAATGGTTTATATTCCTTACCTCCTGCCTCATAAAATTTTGTAAAAAATTCAACAAATTGAAGCCTCAAACCTTGAATTGTCGGATCAAAAATTCCAAGAATTATTGCAAGGATATGGAATAAAAGCATTGCAAATATTCCTATGATTATAATTGGGAAAAGGTCTTTAAAGGAATTAGCAATTATTGGTATAATTGCAGAGGAAAGACCTATTGCCATCAAACGGGCAAAAGAAAGAACATGTGCAAAGGAAGAAAATATTTCTACAGGTGCTACTACTCCATGGAAAATTGCAGAGAGAATTGCAAATAGCAGGAATAATAAAATTAAATATATTGTAAAATTTTTAGGAATTAAATTTAAAAAACTTGCACCAAGTAAAAGAAGGGACCAAAGTCCAAATAACATGAAAAGATTTGTTAGAGCATGTTTTAAATGTTTCAATCTCATTTTATTTAAAAATCCAAGAAAAAGACCCAAACTTACCTCTCCTATTCCAAAAATTATTGATATTGAAAGCAAAGTTTCTGGTTTTTCTATTCTATGAAAATATGGATGCAAACCAATTTTTTCACCTAAATTACCAAACATTTCACCATATATAAATCCAAATATTATAGTCCATAGGTTGCAGAATATAAAAATAATTGAAAAATTTTTTAAGAGAGGAGATTTAGATTTATGGTAAAGAAAAATAAATAATAAAAAAAAGAGGAGGCCATAACCAATATCACCAAGCATAAAACCAAAATAAATAGGGAAAAAAATAAAAAGAAATGGTGAAGGGTCTATTGTTCCATATTTTGGCAAAGAAAAGAATTCTATTAATGTCTGGAAATATTTAAAAGGAATTTTATTTTTAAGTTTAACAGGGACTTCCTCAAATTCGTGAGGCGTAAGTTTCTCTTCAATTAAAATTACCTTTTTTGGGAAACTCTCATCCAGTTCTTTTTTAAAACTCTCATATTCCTTAAAGGGAATATAACCCTCAATATAAAAGAGATATTCTGTAAATAATATTCCTCTTTCCTTAACTTCATAATATCCATATAAATCCCTTAAAAAATCTATACTGCTTTTCAAAAACTTACTATTTTCTAAAATGAGTTTTTCTTCATCATCCTTTAAACTTTTTATATCTTCCGGAATACTTTTTAATTTATCTTTTAAATAATTAAGGGCACTTTTGAAACCCATCTCCCTTATTTCTTCTGGAAAGACAATTTCTGGAAAACCTTCGGAAGTTAAAAATTCCCTTAATTTATCAAAATTCTCTTTATCTATAATAAATATATAGCCTTTATATTCCTTAAAATCTTTTGAGATAATTTTAAAATCAAATTCTTTTTTTATTCTTAAAATAATTCTTCTTAAACTAACTTCTTCTCCCTTGGGAACCATTACCCCAAAAATTTCCTTGTCCTTTTTTTCTTCTAAAAAGGGTAAAAAATATTCTATTATTTCATAATACCTTTCATAAAGAGAGTATTCCCTCTCTTTCTCTTTTCTCTTTTCATTTATTTTTTTATAATTTTTTATAATATTTAAAATCTTCCTTTCTATTTTCTCTATTTCTTCTGGCAACTTTTCGTATTCAAAAATATTCTTAACTTTTTTTTCAAAATCTTTACAACTTTCAAGAAGTTTAATCACACTTTTTCTCCTTTCTTCTTCTGAAGTGTTCAAATTCTTACCACTTTCATTTATAAAATTTACATGAAAAATATTTTTTTCTTGAACAAATTTAAGTAATTCATCAACAATTTCTTTTTCTCCAATTATAAATATTTTTTTCATTCTCTCAATCGCCATATTTTTTTATAATATAATTCAATATTTTTTCAATTATTTCTTCTTTTTTCTTAAAATAAATCTTTTCAATTTCCTTAATTTTATCTTCATTCTCAATTCTTAACCTTTCACACTTTTTTTCTATTTCACTTATCCCTTCAGAAAGCCATTCAATTTTTTTACTTTGAATATATTTCAAAAATTTTTCTCTTTCTTCCTCTATCTCTTTTTTTGTATTCAATACAATTTTCTCTTTTTCTTTTTCAGCCTCTTCAATTTCCTTCTTAAATTTTTCTTCTTCTTCTAAAATAAATTCAAAAGCCTTCTTTTTCATTGAGAATTTAATTTTAGAGAGAAACCTTTTAAAATTTCAAAAAGAAGGGGATATATAAATTTATTTGAAGCAATTATATTTCCTGAAAATTTATAATTATCTGTTCCATCAAAATCACTCACAATGCCTCCTGCTTCTTTTACAATCAAAGAACCTGCAGCAATATCCCAGAATGATAGCCTGTATTCAAAAAATCCATCATATATTCCTTCCGCAACATAAACAAGGTCTTGTGCAGCAGAACCCATTCTTCTTAAATCAATTATTTTGGGAAAAATTATTTTAAATATTTCACTATATTTTTGAGTAAGTTCTTTATTTCTGAAAGGAAAACCCGTTGCAATAAGAGAATCCTTTAAATTCTTTCTTTTACTTGTATATATCCTCTTGCCATTTTTGTATGCACCTTTATTCTTTACAGCCCAATAAAAATCCTTATAAAAGGGTAAATAAACACAACCTGCTTTTACTTCCATATTTTCCACATATGCACAGGAGATTGAAAAATTTGGAATCCCTCTTATATAATTCGCTGTTCCGTCAAGGGGGTCAACTATAAAGAATCTTTCTGGTAATTTTTCTTTTTTAAAAGTTTCTTCACCTATAAATGGAACATCAGGAAAAGATCTTTGAAGTTCATTTTTTATAATCCTTTCGCTTTCAAAATCAACTTCACTAACAAAATCAAATTCCTTTTTCCTTTTTACCTTTTTTATATTTTTAAAATTCTTCATTAAAAATTCTCCACTTTCCTCACAAGCCTTTATTATATATTCTATCATTTTAAAAATATTTTTTAGGAATATGATTTTTTAACTCTTTTAAAATCTCTTTAACACTTTGAGAAGCATGCTTTGGAATAATAAGAGTAATATCTCTTGTATTTACTATGATTATATCTTTTATATCTTTACAAACAGTAATTTTATCTTTTGAAAAAATTATATTACCATAAGAATTAAAAACAAAAACATTTCCTATTTTTACATTTTCATTTTCATCTTTATCAAAAACATTTTCAAAGGATAAAAAGGAACCAAGATCTTCCCAGAGGAAATTGGAAACACAGCATGCTATATTTTTACTATGTTCAAGAAGACCATAATCTATTGAGTCTGCCTCTATTTTTTCATAAAACTCCTTTATATTCTTTTTCTTTAAAAGAGTTTCTTCATAGATTTTATAAACCTCTTTTCTTAAATTTTTAATCTCTTCAAAGAAAAAATTTGAATCCCATAAAAAAATACCTGAATTCCAGAAAAATCTTCTTTCTTCAATATATTTCTTTGCAGTTTCCAAAGGCGGTTTTTCATGAAACTTTTTAACTTTATAAATAAAAGGTTCTTTTTCATTTATTTTTTCATTTATCTCAATATAACCATAGCCTGTTTCAGGTCTTGTGGGTTTTATTCCAAAGGTAATTATAAATCCTTCTTCGCACATTTCAAATCCGTTTTCAATTGCCTTTATAAATTCTTCCTCATTTTTTATTAAATGGTCTGCAGGAAATATCCCGACTTTAGCATCTTTATTTAAATTTCTTATAAAATGGGTTGAATAGATGCATGCAGGAAAAGTATTTTTGCCTTCTGGTTCAACAATAATTCTATCTTCCTTTATAATTTTTCTTATTAATTTTTTTAAAGATTTTGGGATAGTAAAAAAAATATTTTCTTTATAAAAGATTTTTAAAAGCCTCTCATAGGTAAGTTCTATTAAACTCTTTTCAAAAATTTTTATAAATGGCTTAGGAATTTTTGATGTTGAAATAGGCCATAGTCTTTCACCTTTTCCACCTGCTATTATAACTGCAAATCTATCCTTTTTCATAAAATTCTTTAAATCTTAAAGCATCATCCATCATATAAACATTATTAAAAAATATAAAACCCTTTTTATTTTTTGACATCTGAAGGAGTTCTTTCAATTCATCATCACTGTATTTATAATTATAACCCTTTTTGCCATGCAATCTCCAATAAATTATTCCTTCTGTAATTTCTTCTTCTTTAAAAGGATCAACACAGTGGATAAAACTTATCTCTTTTAAAATCTTTTGAATATCCTCTTTTCCCCATCCCCTTAATTCTAATACAAAAATAAAAGGTTCTTTTTCCCTTTCTTTAAAGAATTTAATCAAATTTAAAAAATTTTCTTCTTCTGGTTTAAAAGAAAAAGGGGTTTGAAATAAAATATATTTTGCATTAAGATTTAAAGCAAATTCTCTTAAATCTTCATAAGCCCTTTTTATTTCATCCGTATTTTTAAAAAATCCATAATTTTCTCTTTTTCCATAATCCTTTTTACACCTTCTATAAGTTGGAGAAGAAGGTAAATGAGTTATATGTTGTGGAGCTTTTAAAGTAAATACAAAATCTTTTGGTGCTTCTACTTTCCATTTTAAAGCAGTTTTAATTTCCGGAATCGAATAAAAAGTCTGCTGGATTTCAACACATTCAAAATTTTTATAATAGGCTTCTTTTTTACAGGGAAAACCACAGCACCCAACTTTTATCTTTTCCATAAAAACTCTGCTACTTTTTTTTCCTCATCAAATATATCTGGAATGAATTTAAGGGTTTTAATGTTTTTAAAAAATAGGCCAAAATAAAAAGAAAAAAATAAGAAAAATGCTAAGATTATTCCACTTACTATATAAAGAAATCTTTTCTTCTCATAGAATTTTAACTCGGGGAAATGTATTTCTTCTTTTTTTAAAGGAATAAGTTTCTCTTTTTCTCTTAAATCTATCCATCCCATTTCAAGAAGATGATAAAGAGCTTCAAAAGTTTTGAATCTTCCTATTCCGCTTCTTTCTGCAATTTCATTAATATTTTTCTCTCCATCAACAAGTTCAAGAACTTTAATCTCCTCCTTTGAAAGTTCAATATCTATCTCAGGAATATCTTTTGGAAAAGGGATTAAATTTTCTGAAGGAATCCTTTTCCTCATCTTCAAAAGCTCCCCTTGCCTTCTCATGGCTTCCATTAAAAGGTACTGAGGATCAATTTTTACTTTTATTTTTGAAAATTTGTAAATTCTGTCTTCGGGAACAAAATAAAAATTACCTTCTTTCCATGTTAGAATTTCATCAATTACCTCTTCAATCTTAAAAATTATTATTTTTTCAAGTTCATCCTTTGTAATAATTCCCTCCTCCAGAAGAATTTCCTCAACCCCTAAATTTCTTTTTTGGCTCTCTTTTTCAGCTTCTTTTATTATATCTTCTCGCACTCTTCCTGAAAGAACAAGATAACGGGGAAGTGTTTCAAATTCTCCCTTTCTTATAATATAAGAGGCAACCACATACCCTTCTTCAAAACCAATAGCTGCTTCATCCTTTTCTTTTGTAAGATAAAGAACACCTGTTTTTTTATCAAAATAGATTGATTGAATAAGTGTAACAAGTTCAACATCATGGGGGAATTTACCCTGGAGCGCCAATTTTCACCTCCTGAATGGAAAAGAAATATAAAAATTCATAAAAACCCTTCTCATATGGAATTCACCTTGAAGTGCCAATTTTCACCTCCTTAAAGTAATAATAGGGGAAAACAAAAATAACAAGATAAAGCATATAAAAAATTATCCATAAAATATTAACCTTTAAAATTATCGCTGTATAAAATCCAATGAATAAGAAAATATAAGAAATTATAAAAAGGATATGGCTGCCAGAATATAAAAAACCAATTGAAGGTATAAATAGATTTAAAATTAATATTAAAAGCCTTTTTCTCAGTATATTTTCTATCCTTATTTTATTAAAAATCCTTTCCCTTATCTTAAGAGATTCTGTTTTCAAAATTTCCTGTGCACATATATCACATACTTCAAAATTTGGCTCAATTTTAAAAATATCATGGCAAAATTTTCCACAGGCATGACAGGAAAGAATCTCTTTTTTTCTTCTAAACAAAAATATAATTGCTATAAATAAGAAAATTGAAAAAATAGCAGAAACAGGGAAAGCATAAAGTCTTTCTATTTCTCCTTTTACACTTATTTTTTTATTTATAACATCATGGATACCCCAAAACACTTCTTGCGCTCCATATTCTTTTATTCTAAAAGTCTTTTTTATTGCCTCATGATAGTTTATTTCCTGAGCCTCCCTCATTTTGGTTTCATAGGAGTATAAATCAAATTTTTTAAAACTCACCTGTGCTATGTTAAAATGGGCTTCATAAAATTCAGGTTTTTTTTGTAAGGAATTTTTATAATAAAAATCTGCTGAGTCATAGTTATTTTTAAAATAATATATATTCCCAATATTTAAAAGGATGTACGGATCATCAGGATTATTTTTAAGAAGTTTTTTAAAATAATATAATGCACTATCTACTCCTTTTTCTTTGAAAATTAAAATTCCTTTTAAGTTTGCCTCAAAAACATTTTCCTCTTTTAAGCTCATTAAAATTTTTTTAGAAGAGGGGATATTTTGAAATCTTTTTAAAAATAAAGGATAATTTTCCTTGTGATAATATTTTTCTATTCCACTTTCTAAATTCCCCCAATAAAATATACTTAATACTATCAAAACAAAAAATAAAAAAAGTATTTTTTCTTTTCTCTTAAAAAATGGATAAAGGGGAAAAAGTAAAATAAGATGAAAAGGGGATGGAATAGCCAAAAGGATAAATATTATTTCAAAAAGTAAAAGGAAAGGGAAAGGAGTTTTAAAAAATTTTTTTAAATAAATTGTTTCGCATCCTGAATAAGATATTATTTTTCCAATTGTAAACATAATTAAGAAATAATAAAAGGAGAAAAAAAATAGTTTAATAAAAATGAGAAATAAAAACTTCCTTAAAAATGTGCTTTTAAAAATAAGACCTGTAAATTCCAATACGCTTTCAATTGCTTTAAAAAATTTAAATTCTTCAATATACATTTTTATCATCTGAGTATAAGCAGGATAAAAATCCGGAGAGAATAAAATAGATTCTTTTAGGAAAAATTCTTTTTCTCGGAAAGAGAACGCATCCTTTGAGAGAGAGAGCAAATACGCAGATAAAAAATATATGCCGTCCCATTCATTCTTCTCCCTTAAAAAAATAAGAGCCTCTCTCAATTTTTCTTCAAAGCTCTTATTCTTTTTTTCAAGAGAAACTATATAAAATCTCACAAGATATGAAATATTATTTTGTGAAAGAGAAATTGCCTTTTTTAATCTTTCAATTGATTCTAAGAATAGACCCTTTCTTTCCAAATCAAAGGCTATTTTAAAATGATAAAAAGGATTTGAAAGAGTATCTATCTTAATCTTCTTTTCAAAGTATTCTTTACATCTTCCCTCTTCAATTAAAGCATTTGTATAATCTCTATAAAACCAATCATAAAATAGAGTTATTATGATTAAAAAATTCATTTAAGAATTATAAAGAATTTTTAAAAAGAAAATCAAGAATAAAATTAAATAATTATTCCAAAATATGTGATAGAAATATGGGTAGAATTCTTTTTATTTTAATGGCATTATAAGTGAAAAATCATTTATAATAAAAGTTTTATTTAACCTAAAAATAGGGGAATATGAAAAGGGTGCTTGAATATATAAAAGAGGAAAAAATAAGTACTGTGAAGTTATGGTTCACTGATGTTCTTGGAAAATTAAAGGGATTTGACCTATCTGTAAGAGAAATAGAAAGAGCCTTTGGGGAAGGAATAGTATTTGATGGTTCATCAATTGAAGGTTTTGTTAGGATTGAGGAATCAGATTTAATAGCAAAGCCTGACCCGGATGCTTTTTTTATTATCCCTGAAGAGGTAAATGAAGAAAGAACACTTGTAATAATATGTGATGTTCAGGATACCCATGGCAATCCTTATGATTCATGTCCAAGACATATTTTAAAGAAAAATTTAGAATATGCAAAAAAAATGGGATTTGATTTCTTTATAGGAGCTGAACTTGAATATTTTTACTTTCCAGATGAAAAAAAGGCTTTACCTCTTGATGAAGCAGGTTATTTTGAAATATTTCCCTATGATGAGCCTGAGAGGGCAAAAAGGGAAACACTCCATGTCTTTGAAAAGATGGGAATAAAAGTTGAAAGCACCCATCATGAAGCAGCTTCTTCACAGCATGAAATAGACTTTAGATATGAGAATGCTTTAAAAATGGCTGATATATTACAGGTTTCAAAAATAATAATAAAACAGATTGCAAGAAAATATAAAATATATGCCACATTTATGCCAAAACCTGTTTTTGGAATAAATGGCTCGGGTCTCCACTGCCATCAATCCCTCTTTAAAGAAGACAAAAATGTCTTTTATGATGAAAAAGATGAATATAATCTTTCAAATATTGCAAAATCCTATATGGAAGGTTTAATCAGACATTCCAGGGAAATAACTGCTATAACAAATCAATGGGTTAATTCTTATAAAAGACTCGTTGTTGGATATGAAGCACCTGTTTATCTTTCCTGGGGAAGAAAAAACAGGTCTGCTTTAATAAGGGTTCCTGCCTTTAAGCCTTATAAGCCTGAATCCTGTAGAATAGAATACAGGGCTCCTGATCCTGCCTGCAATCCCTATCTTGCTTTCTCGTGTATGTTAAGGGCAGGTTTGAAGGGGATTGAAGAAAATTATAAATTAAGAAAACCAATTGAAGAAGATATATATGCAATGCCTGAAGAAGTTAAAAAGAAATATGGAATAGATGCATTACCTGATTCCCTGTATTCCGCAATCTTAATTATGGAAGAAAGTGAACTTGTAAAAGACACTTTAGGAGAACCCTTATTTGAAAAATTTATAAAAAATAAAAAGGCGGAATGGGAAAGATATAGAATACAGGTTACCGATTATGAAATTGAGAATTATCTTCCCGTGCTTTGAAATAAAATTTTTTAAACTTTATAATTTTAAATAATTTATGAACTTTGAAATCTCTCTGAGAATTGGTGGAGAAGCAGGAGATGGTGCTTTAACTGCAGGCAATATAATTGCAAAAATTTTTTCAAGACATGGTCTTTTTGTTTCAACCTATAAGGATTTCCCATCGCAGATAAGAGGAATTCATACAAATTATACAATAAGGGCATCTTCACAGAAAAAATTCGCAAGACCATCAAAAATTGATTTCCTCTTTGCATTGGATAAAGAGAGTGTATTTTACCATCAACATGAATTAAAGAAAAATGGAATTATAATAGTTGAAGAGAAGGCTTATGAAGGAATAAATTTCAGAGAGGATTTAAAAATTTTTAAAATTCCTTTTATAGATATTGCTTTAAAAGAATTTAAAAAGGGGGTTTTTAAAAATAGTATTCTACTCGGGGTTTTTTCTGAGTTTATTAATTTAGAAGAAAGTTATTTTAAAGAAATTTTAAAAGAAATTTATGAAAGGAAAGGCAAAGAAATATTAAATACGAATTTAAAGGCTTTTGAAATCGGTAAGAATTTTGTAAAAGAAAATTTTAAAGGAATTGAAAGAATAGATTTTCCACCAAAAAAAGAAAATGAATTTATTTTAATTTCAGGAAATGAAATTTGTGCAATCTCTGCAATATATTCTGGATGCAGATTTTTTTCAGGCTATCCTATTACTCCTGCAACAGAAATTCTTGAATTTCTTTCAAAATTCATGCCAAAATTTGATGGAATTGTTTTGCAGATGGAAGATGAAATTTCAGCAATAAATGCAGCAATTGGTGCAGGAATTGCTGGTTTAAGAGCAATGACAGCAACAAGTGGACCAGGTTTTTCTTTGATGACAGAGGGAATATCCTATGCAGGTATGACTGAAACACCAGTTGTAATTGTTGATTCACAAAGGGCAGGACCATCAACAGGAATGCCAACAAAATTTGAACAATCAGATCTATTTCATGCAGTATTTGGTGGGCATGGAGATATTCCAAGATGTGTTTTAGCGCCATCCCATCCTGAAGAAATATTTGGATTTACAAATCTTGCCTTTAATCTTGCCGAAAAATATCAATTACCTGTTATACTCCTGCTTGACCAATTTTTATCCCAAAATCTCTTTACTATAAATCTACCTGAAATTGACAAATTTGAAATAGAAAGAGGTAAATTTACGGAAGGAATAAATAGAGAATTTAAGAGATTTTCTTTTACAGAAGATGGAATTTCAAATAGAACTTATCTTGGACAAGAAAAAATATTTCATATAACAGGGGTTGAACACAATGAAGAGGGCAATATAACAACATATGCAGTTTTAAGGAAAAAAATGAGTGAAAAAAGATTTTTAAAATTAAATTATTTAAAAAAGGAAATGCCCGAGCCTTTAATTTTTGGTAATGGGAAAAATGTAATAGTTACATTTGGTTCAACAAGACTCGCAATAGAGGAAATATTAGATGAATTTAAAAATTTAAAATTAGTTGTTATAAGGGGGATTTATCCTATAAGAGACGATTTAAAAGAAATTTTAAATGGAGAAAAAATAATATGTATTGAGCAGAATTTAAGTGGTCAACTTTCCTTTATAATTGAAAAAATAGTAAAAAAAGAAGTTATAAAGATTTTGAAATATACCGGAAGACCTTTTTATCCTGAAGAAATTAAAGAAAAAATAAAAAAAATACTATGAATCAAGAAAAAATTTATGAAGGTAAAAAACCAGGGTGGTGTCCTGGTTGTGGTGATTATGCAGTTCTTAATGCATTAAAAAAAGCACTTGCAAAAAAGGGGATCCCTCCTTCAAAAATAGTGATAGTATCTGGAATAGGTTGCAGTGGAAAACTTGGTGATTATGTGGCAACGAATTCAGTTCATACATTGCATGGAAGGGTTTTGCCAGTTGCAACCGCTATAAAACTTTCAAATCCTGAACTCCTTGTAATTGGAGCAAGCGGTGATGGTGATACTTATGCGATAGGCATTTCTCATTTTATCCATGCATGCAGAAGGAATCCAGAAATAATACATATTGTGATGAATAATCAGGTTTATGGTCTTACAAAAGGACAATTTTCTCCAACAAGTTTAAAGGGGTTTGTATCAACTTCAACTCCTTATGGAGTTCAAGAAGAACCAGTTGATGGTGTTTTACTTGCTCTTGAAAGTGGAGCAACCTTTGTTGCAAGAGGCTTTTCAGGAGATGTCCAAGGTTTAACTCAAATATTTGAAAAAGCAATTGAACATAAGGGCTTTTCATTCATAGATATTCTCTCACCATGTGTAACATTTAATAAGTTAAATACTTATGATTGGTTTAGAGAAAGAATATTTAAAATAGAAGAACCTTTTGGGATAAGATATCTTCCAAGAGCAATAAGATTTGTCAGGGAAGCACTTGAAGAAGGAAAATTTTTAACAGGTGTAATATATGAAACAAAAAAATTAACCCTTTCTGATTTCTTATTAAAAGATAAAGAGATTCCACTTGTTAAAAAGAAACTTGAAATTGAAAAAGAAGAGATTTTGGAACTTTTTTCATTATTTAAATGAAAATAAAGGAATTTTTAAGGGAAAAATATGAAATTTTAAAAAAATTTAAAGGGAAAAAAATAGGAGTACTCTGCGGAGGAACATCAGGAGAAAAGGAAGTATCAATAAGATCAGGTAAAATGGTATTTTCTGCATTAAAAAAACTTGGGCTTGACGCAAAATTAATTGTTATAGAAGGTGATTTCATTGGAGAAATATTAAAAGTAAAAATGGATATTGCCTTTGTAATATTTCATGGAAAACCCGGTGAGGACGGAAAAGTTCAGGGATTCTTAGATTTGCTTGGTATTCCCTATACGGGTTCCGGGGTTCTTGCATCTGCCTGTGGAATGAATAAATTCATTTCAAAAAAACTATTCATTGCATCAGGAATACCAACTCCACCGGCTGTTTTTATTTATAACTATGAAAACATTGAAGAAAAAATAAAGGAAATAAAAAAATTAGGACTCCCAGTGATAGTAAAGCCAAAAGACGAAGGTTCAAGCATAGGTGTTGAAATAATAAAAGAGGAGAAAAATTTAAAGGAAAAAATTTTAGAAAAAAGAGAGATTTATAAAGATATATTTGTTGAAAAGTTTATAAAGGGGAAAATCGTTACAACAGGAGTTCTTGGAACTGGTAAAAATGCCTTTGCACTTCCTGTTTTAGAATTAAGACCTGTAAGAAGAGAATTTTATGATTATACTGCCAAATATACAAAGGGTGAAACGGAATTCATTATACCTGCTGAACTTCCTGAGGATGTTTATAACAAATTGCAGGAATATTCTGTTATGGCTCATAGAGTTTTGGAATGTAAAGGTTTTTCAAGGGTTGATGGAGTTGTATCAGAAAAAAATGAAATATTTATACTTGAAGTAAATACACTTCCAGGTATGACAGAATTATCAGATTTACCAGCAGAGGCAAAAAAGGCGGGTCTTTCCTATGAAGACCTTGTTCTATTTATATTAAATACAGTATTTGATGAAAATAACTAATTTCTTTATAGGGATATTTTTATTTTTTTTAATAATTTTTTTGCCAATTCCCCTTGAAATTAGTCAAAAAAAGGTTCTTGCAGTTTGCATTTTAATGGCCTATTTCTGGATATTTGAGGTAATTCCGATTTATATAACAAGTCTTTTCCCTCTTTTACTTTTTCCAATTTTAAAGGTTCTAACACCACAGGAAGCAAGTTATCCTTATGCTCAACCAGAAGTTTATCTTTTCTTAGGGGGATTCTTCATAGCAAAAGCGATGGAAAAACACAATTTACACAAAAGGATATCCTTCTTTTTTCTTAAAATTTTCCCAAAAAAAATTGAAGGGGTTTTACTGGGTATTATGTTTTCAGTTTGTTTTTTATCAGGATGGATGAGTAATACTGCAACATGCATAATGGCATTTCCAATAGTCCTTGCAATTTTAAAATCACTTGATATTGAAAAAGAAAATATAAATAAGGCTTTTTTTTTATCAATAGCCTATGCCTCTTCAATAGGTGGAATATCTACACCAATTGGAACACCTCCAAATATTGTATTTTTAGGACAATTTAAAAAACTTTTTCCAGAACTTCCTGATATAACCTTTGCTAAATGGTGTCTTTTTGGCTTCCCTCTTTCCCTTACTTTTTTAATAATTACATGGCTTTTATTTTATCTTATTTTTTTAAGAAAAGAAAATATTAAAATAGGTTATGAAAAGATAAATGAAGAAAGAGAAAAAATTGGGAAAATGAAATTAGAAGAAAAAATAATTTTAGGTGTTTTTGCTTTTGTTGCTTTATTATGGCTGACAAGAAATATATGGGAAAGAAAATTAAATTTAAAGAATTTTTCCCATGATGCACTTGTAGCAATTCTTGGTGCATTGATTTTATTTATAATCCCATATAAAGAGGAAAATAAGTTAAAGCCGATACTTGATTGGGAAACTGCTTTGAATATACCATGGGGAATTTTGCTTATATTTGGAGGAGGATTTTCACTTGCAAGTGCCTTTGAAAAAACAAATTTAACTCAAAAACTTTCTGAATATCTTAAATTCTTTGGAAATTTAAATATAGTTCTCTTTGTAACTTTATTATCCTTATTCTTAGTATTCCTTACAGAAGTGACATCAAATACAGCAACAGCAACAATAATACTTCCATTTTTGGGCAGTTTATCAAAGGCAATAAATATAAATCCGTTATTTTTAATGCTTCCTGCAACAATTTCTGTTTCCTTTGCATTTATGCTTCCATCAGGAACACCACCAAATGCAATAGTTTTTGCTTCAGGAAAGGTTAGGATAAAGGATATGGCAAAAACCGGAATAATTTTAAATTTTTTAGGAACATTTTTAGTTGTAGCCTTTTTCTTTCTCTTTATAAGACATATTTTAAAAATATGATTAAAATAGGACCATCAATAATTTCAGGTGATTTTTCAAAATTAAAGGAGAATATAAAAAAGGCAGAAAAAGCAAAAGTAGATTTTTTACATGTTGACATAATGGATGGAATATTTGTAAAAAATATAACATTTGGACCAATGGTTGTTGAAGCAATATCAAAGATGACTTATTTACCCTTTCATGTTCATCTTATGATAATTGAACCTATAAGATATATAAAAGAGTTTTCAAGAATAAAAAATGTTGAACTAATAAGTTTTCATTATGAGGCAACAGATAAAATATTAGAAACATTAAAAGAAATAAAAAAAGAAAATAAAAAGGCAGGACTTGCAATAAATCCTGAAAGTTCTTTTGAAAATATAAAAAAATTTTTAAATAAAATTGATGAAATTCTTATAATGAGTGTCCATCCTGGCTTTTCAGGGCAGAAATTTTTAACATATGTCTTAGATAAAATAGAAGAAATTAAAAATTATAAGATACAGAAAAAATTAAATTTTGAGATTGCTGTTGATGGAGGACTAAATGAAGAGACAATACCTCTTGTTATTGAAAAAGGAGCAGAAATTCTTTGTATTGGTTCATACTTTTTTAAAAATAAAAATTCAATAAAATTTTTAAAAAAGATAAAAAATGCTTGATAAATTAATATTTTTAGGACTCTATTTAAACCCCTTTGTTGCAAAAAATGAAAAATATATGGGAAAAATATATTCCCTTGCAGATTCAGGAATAATAAATTTAATTGTGATTGATTTAAAAACTGAACATGGAAAGGTATGGTTTGATGAAAAGGAATTAAAGGAAATTTCAAAAAAATGTGAAGAAAAAAATATTTATTTAATAGTAAGAATAGTTTGTTTTCTTGATAACTATTTATCAAAAAAAGAGCCTGAAAGGGCAATTTTGAGTAAAAAAACTCATAATTTATGGCAGGACATCCATGGAAATAACTGGTTAAATCCCTTTGATACTTTAAACTGGAATTATAACATAGAGATTGCAGAATTTGCTGCAAAATGCAATGTAAAGGAAATACATTTTGATTATTTAAGATTCCCTTCTGATGGAGACCTCTTAGATATGGATTTAAAAAATCAATTGAATTTAGAAAAGGAAGAAGTGATAAAAGAATTTTTGAGAAAAGCATTTTTAAGATTAAAGAAATATAATGTTTTAATTGTGCCATGTCTTTTTGGATTCTCTCCTTTCTGGAATTCTATTAAAAGGGAAGGTCAGAAAATTGAAGAAGTCTCAAAATATTCAGATAGAATTGCCTTAATGCTATATCCATCCCATTATGGTAGAAATTTTTTAAAAGAGGCAGAGCCTTTAAGGGAAAGGGCTATATATTTTGAAGGAGTGATTCTTGGGAAAATAAGGTCAGGAATCCCTGTTGAAGCATATGTTCAGGGATTTAATTATAAGGCAAAAAATTTTGGTAAAGAATATATTGTTGAACAGATAAAGGGGGCAATTATTGCAGGTGCAGAAAAAATAATAATATGGAATGCAGCAGGAGAATATAAATATGCAATTGAGGCATTGAAAGAAATAAAAAATGAAATTGTTAATAATTTTATTTCTGATTAAAAGCCAGGATAAGGAAATTATTAGAGAAAAATTTATCTCAAGCCTTTTAGAAATATATTTCAAAAAGGATAATCAAATAAATGATTGTGCAGACTTTATAAGAAAGGCATTATTAAATGCTTTAAATAAAATAAATATAAAGAGTTTAAACATAAATAAAAGAAAGCCATTTTTGGTTAAAGAAAAGGATAAATTTTTTTATTCGTCCTTTGCTGATGTAAAGAATTTGATATTATATAACACAGTTTTTTTAGGAAAGAATAAAAATAAAATAGATTTAAAATCTGGTGATATTTTATTTTTTTACAATCCAAAACAAAAATTTCCATACCACTCAATGGTTTATATAAAAATAAAAGATGAAGAATTCTTAATATACCATACAGGACCAGTGGAAAATAAAAAAGGGGAATTAAGATTAATAAAATACAATTTAATTTTTAAACATCCTGAATCTTTATGGTTCCCGATTCCCTCAAATGAAAATTTTTTAGGATTTTTTAGATTGAAATTATTTGAAGATTAATTTTAAAATAAAAATTAAAAAGGAGGTGAAAAATGTTTCTAAACATAATCATAAGTTTTTATTTAAGCAGTTCTATTTATTTGGAAGGTGAAAAACCAAAGATTTATATAAGTGGATATAATATTGGAAAGGGAGTTATAAGAGTTT
>JBDRZD010000029.1:10842-24389 GCA_039803745.1 Caldifarciminota bacterium | reverse complement strand
TCAGGATTTATTAAATTTTCTTTATTTATGACCTTTTCACCTTCAATTATTTTTTTAACTGCAATCTCAACTTTTTTCATATTAGGAGTATAAGGTATATCAGGAACCTCTATTATTTTATATGGAACATGTCTTGGCGAAGCCCTTTCCCTTAAATTCTTTCTTATCTTTTCCTCTATTTCTTCTGTAAGTTTAATCCCTTTTTTCATTTTCACAAAGAGTATAATCTCTTCCTCATCACCGTATCTTTTACTTGTTGCAAGACTATCTTCAATTTCTTCAATATTTTCTAAAACATTATATATTTCTGATGTCCCAATTCTTACCCCTTTTATCTTTAATGTTGCATCAGAACGACCAAAGAATTTTAATCCTTTTGTTTTACTGTAAAATATTGCGTAATCACCGTGTCTCCATACATTCTTATTCTTATAAAATTCAAAATATGTTTCCCTATATTTTTTGAAATCAGGGTCATTGTAAAAATATAAAGGCATTGATGGTGAAGGTGCTTCACAAACAAGTTCACCAATTTTATCAATTATTTCATTTCCTTCTTCATCATATATCTTAACTTTCATTGCAAGTGCCTTTGCCTGTATCTCACCTGAATGTACTTTTAAAGTTGGTGAACCTGCAACAAAACAACCATTTATTTCAGTTCCTCCTGATATTGAATTTAGCCATAAATCATCTTTAATATTTTCATAAACATATTCAAACCCTTCTTCTGATAAAGGTGAGCCTGTTTGGGAAATCTCCCTTAATGTTTTTAAGTTATATTTTTCTCTTGGTTTAAAGTTATTTGATTTTAAATAATTTATATACGATGCGCTCAAACCAAATATGCTTATCTTTTCCTCTTCAATTATTTTAAACATTCTCCCAATATCAGGATAAAAGGGGTTACCATCATATAAAATAATTTTTGGATGAAAAAAGAGTGAACTTAAAAGCCAGTTCCACATCATCCAGCTTGGTGTTGTTATATAAGTTATAACATCATTTTCTTTTAAATCTGTATGTAAATAAAGTTCTTTTAAATGGTTTATGAGAACACCTATCTGGCTTTGAACAATGCATTTTGGTTTCCCTGTTGTTCCTGATGAAAACATTATAAATAAAGGGTCTTCATAACTTACCATTTCAAAATCTATTTCTTTTACTTCCTCTTTTTCTATAAATTCATCAAAATATAAAGAGTTTTTCAAGGGAATTTTTTTCTTCTTATCAAAATATGGAACAATTATAAATTTTTCAATTGATGGAATATTTTTAACAATTTCCTTTATTTTCTCAATATTATCATAAATTTTTCCTTTATAAATGTAAGAATCAACAGTGAAAATTATTTTTGGTTCAATCTGAGAAAACCTATCAATTATTGCATTTGTTCCAATTTCTGTTCCACAGGATGACCATATTGCACCAATTGATGCAGAGGATAACATAAATATTGCTGTTTCAATCATATTTGGCATAAATCCTGCTATCTTATCTCCCTTTTTAATTCCTAACTTTTTAAGAGCACTCACAACTTTTGAAAGAGTTTCATAAATTTCTTTATAACTTATCTCTTTTTTTATTCCATCCTCCCTTATATATTTTATTGCTATCTTTTTGTCCCTAAATCTTAACATATTCTCAGCATAATTTAACTTTGCACCTTTAAACCAGTAAGCACCAGGGAATTTATTTAAATCATCAACAACTTCTTTGAATTTTTCTTTATATTTTATTTCAATAAAATCCCAGAAATTTTCCCAGAAAAATGGGATATCCTTTATTGAAAAATCATATAAATCAAAATAATCTTTTATATTTAAATTGTATCTTTTATTTAAAAAATTTATAAATTTTTTAATATTTGATTTTTCAATTAAATTTTTAGATGGTTTCCACAATACTTTATGTTTTTCCATATTTTTATTTTATAAAAAAAATTCCTGAATTTTCAAAGATGATAGAAATTTTTTAAAAAATATTTTATAATTTTAATATGAAAATAGGAAGATTTCAAGTAATGGCAACATTGCAGGCTGCAAGGGCATATTGTTTAGGCAAAAGTCTTCCTGAAGCTAAAAGTTTTGGATTGAATAGAGCAATATTTTATGCTGCTGCAAAAAAGGGTTTTAAGCCAAAACTTGTAAAAGGACCAAGGAAGGTAGCATTTGAAAGAATTAAAGTTCCAAAGGAGAAAGTTGAAAAAATAAAAGAAACCTTTGGTATTGAACATATAGGTGATGAGATGGCTTACTGTGTTGAAATTGAAGGTAAAAAATTTTATGTTATAGGTGATGAAATTCAGACACCAGAGAATTTTGAAAAGCAGATTGAAAGAAGGTTTGGTGGCAAATGGGAGGAGGCATTTAAGGAAGCAGTTGAAATATGTAAATCCTATGAAAAAGATATTCTACTCTCCCAGCGAAGTTTTTATGAACTTGTTTATAAACCAAGAAGGGATGAACTTGCAAAAAAATGGAGTGAGATTTTCTAATTGGCAAAAATAAAGGAAAGAATTTCATTAAGTGAATGTGAGGAGATTGTTAAAAAAATTGAGGAGATTTTTAAAAAAGAGAATATTGAATTTGGAATTTATGGCTCTTATATAAGGAAAGAAGAAACAATTGGTGATGTTGATATTCTTGTTAATGAAAAGGATTATGAAAGAGCAAAAAATATTTTGAAAAAATTTGATTTTTATGAAAGGATTGAAATATATTCACTTCCAGAAGAATATAAGGATTCATGGGAAAGTTTCTCCCTTTATTTAATAGGTTCAGGTAAATTTAATGTATGGCTGCGGGGTATTGCAAAGAGGAAGGGATTTTTATTGAATCAATATGGACTTTATAAAAGGGATAAATGGGAAATTGTTGCAAGAAAAGAAAAAGAGATTTTTGAAATCCTTGGGATTGAATTTATCCCTTATGAAAAAAGAAAAGAAATTTATAAAAATGAATGGAAGAATTATTTAAAAAATATTACCACAAACAGCAACCAGAAATAACACAGGAATATTTTTTTGCAATGATACTTTTTGATTTAACAAGAATTTTTTTTATTAAAATATTTCTCTCTTTCATTGCAATTTCTGCCATCTCTTTTACTTTTTCCTCTGCCTCTTTTTTTGATACATTTCCTGAAAATTCCATTATAACTCCAATATCGTTTTCTCTTTGAGGAATTGCAACAGAACAGGCACTTGTTATTAATCCTTCTTCTGCAATTAAATAGGAATAGGCTATAAATATTATTGAACCTTTTGGTAAATCAATAATTTTCTTTTCTTTTACTCCATTTGGTAAAATACTTGATACTTTTAAAAGGTTATAATCTGATATCTTTGCATCTTTTAAAGCATTGTCAAAGGCAATTAATGGATATTCCCCTTTACCTTTTCCTGCTGTTAAAAAGAAATTTTCAGGTTTTATTATCATTCTATTTTTTTGATTTCACCTCTTTCTAAGTGTATTACCCTTTTAATAGGTATTTTTTCCATCAGTGCATAATTATGTGTTGCCATTATAACTGTTGTCCCTTTTCCATGGATATCTACAAGTAAATCTATTATCTCATCCTGTGATTTCGGATCTATATTTCCAGTTGGTTCGTCAGCAATCAAAATTATTGGTTCCCTTACAAGTGCCCTTGCAATACATATTTTTTGCTGTTCACCACCTGAGAGATCAAATATTTCATTGTCTGCTTTTGAAACAAGCCCTATATCAGTTAAAACTTTTAACGATTTCTCCCTTGCCTCTTTATAAGGAATACCTATACTCTCCAAAGCAAAGATAACATTTTCTAAAGCATTTCTATCAGTAAGGAGCCTAAAATCTTGAAATATTACTCCTATTTTTCTTCTTAAAAAGGCAATATCCTTTTTCTTTATTTCTTTATTTGAAAATCCAAAAACCCTTACTTCACCTTCCTCGGGAAATTCTTCCATATAAATCAATTTTAATAGTGTTGTTTTTCCTGCCCCTGAAGGTCCAACAATAAATATAAATTCTCCTTTTTTTACACTTAAATTTATGTTTTTTAATGCATAATACTTTTCTCTATATATTTTTGTAACATCAAAAAATTCAACAACAGATTCCATTACATTTTTTCAGGTGTATCTATACCCATAATTTTTAAACCATTTTTTATAACATATTCACATGCATTGTTTAATGCGAGTCTTGCTTTTGAAACCTCCTTATCCTCACCCACTATTCTTTTTGATTGATAGTAAAAGTGATAACTTCCTGCAACTTCTAATAAAAAATAAGGTAAAAGATGGGGAGCCCTTAAAATCGCGCTTTTTTCAATAATATCTTTAAAATAAAAAAGATTTACAAGTATTTTTCTTTCTTCCTCACCTTTTAAATAATTTTCATTAAATTTTTCACAATCTATCCCTTTTTCCATTGCAAACTTTCTAACATTAACGCATCTTGCATGCATATATTGAAGATAATATACAGGGTTTTCACTTGCGGTTTTTTTTGCAAGTTCTATGTCAAAATCAAGTGGTGAATCACAAGTTTTTAAAAGCATAAACATCCTTATTGCATCCTTTCCTGCCTCTTCTATTAACTCATCCATTGTATAATATATTCCTTTTCTCTTTGAAATCCTAAAAGGTTTTTCCCCCATCTTTAAATTTACCTGCTGTGCAATAATTACTTCAAAATTTTCAAAACCCATTGCTTTTAAACCTGCTTTCATCCTGTTTATATATCCATGATGATCAGGACCCCATATGTTTATCAAAATATCAAAACCCCTTTCTATTTTATCAAGGTGGTATGCAAGGTCAGCAAGGAAATATGTTATTTCACCATCTTTTTTAATCAAAACCCTGTCCTTATCGTCTTCAAAAAGGGTTGATTTAAAATAAAGTGCTCCTTCCTTTTCATAAGTATACTTTGATAATTTTTTTAAAACTTCATTTATTTTATTACTCTTTCTTATACTGCTCTCTCTTACAAAATTATCAAATTTAACCCCTATTTTTGAAAGGGAATTCTTTTGCCATTCAAGAATTTTATTTATTGCATACTCTTTTCTATCCTCTATATTTTTCTCAACAATTTCTTTTGCAATCTCTATTAAATATTCACCCGGATAAAAATTTTCTGGAAATATAACCTTTTCCCCTTTTATCTCTTTTATTCTCAAATTTAAAGATTCTTCAAGAATTTTAACCTGATTTCCTGAATCATTCACATAATATTCCTTTTCAACATGAAAACCTGCACTCTTTAAAATATTTGCAAGCGTATCACCTATTGAGGCTGCCCTT
Source organism: Caldifarciminota bacterium (assembly GCA_039803745.1). Lineage (GTDB taxonomy): Bacteria > Hydrothermota > Hydrothermia > Hydrothermales > Hydrothermaceae > JBDRZD01. The sequence goes on along the minus strand of JBDRZD010000029.1, from coordinate 19,093 downwards.
GCATTTGCTATGTTTAAAGGACCTGTTGGATTTGCCGAGACAAATTCAAGATTTATTTTTTTATTGCCTATATTTATTTTTCCAAAATTTTCTTTTTCCCTTAAAATTTCTTTTAAATTTTCTATAAGGATATCATAAGAGAGTTTTATATTTAAAAATCCATTTATATATTCTATTTTTTCAAAAAATTCTTTCTTTTTTTCTAAAACTTCTTTTATTTCCTCAAAAATTTTTTCAGGATTTTCCTTTCTTTTTTTTGAAATATCAAAAAGACAGAATGCATAATCTCCATATTCGCTTTTTTTAGGTTTTTCAAAAAATACTTCCTCTTTTAAATACTCCTCTACAAGTTTTTCAATTTCCTTCCTCAAGAATTTCCCTGATTCCATATGTTTTTTGGTCTCCCCATAGACTTTCAAGGTCATAATATTTTCTTGTTTCTTCTAAAAATAGATGTATTACAAAATCATAATAATCCATTAAAATCCATGTTCCCTTTTCATAACCTTCAATATGATGTGGAGAAATTCCTTCCTCTTTCATCTTTTTCTCAATTTCAAGGCATGTTGCTCTTAAATGATCCTCTGTATAACCTGTTGCAAGTATAAAATAATCACATATACCTGAAAGAACCTTACTCACATCTATTAATAAAAGATCTTCTGTTTTTTTATCATAAAGTATTTTAAAAATTTTCTTTATAATTTCAGGAATTTTATTCCCACTCTTTTTCAATTTCAGGAAAATATTTTTTATAATCCTTCCCTATTACAACTGTTATATCTACAAGATTATCAGGATCTGCTTCAAAATAAACTTTTGGATTTCTAATCTCTTTTGCAAGCATTTTGCCAGCAAAAAGGTCAGGATATTTTCTGTCAAATATACATGTTTGATTTATTTCTGAATCATAACTTCCATAATAAATAACATCAAATCCAAGTTCCCTAATCCTTGCGGTTACTTTCTGTGCAAGTTTAGGGACTTTTGTTCCATTTAATACTTCAACTCTAATTTTTTTCTTTTCTATTCTTTCCTTATTTTCTTTTTTCAAAATAAAACTTTCAACAAAGGAATAAGTGAAAATAAAAACAAAACCTATTAAAAGAAATATTAAGAAATTTAATAAAAATTTTTTCATATTTTAATTTTAATATAAAAAAAATTGGATTGTCAATTTAAAAAATATTTACCTTATAATTAATTACTATGAACTTTTTAAAAGAGTTTGAGAAAAGAAAAGAGGAAATAGATAGGGCAATTTTAAATTTTTTAAAATTTGACAGAATCGTTCCCTTAACTTTGAGAAGATCTATTCCCTATCCTTTAAAGGCTGGTGGGAAAAGGATAAGGGGAATAATAGTGGTTTCAACATATAAACTTTGTGGAGGAAAAAATAAAGATTATATATTACCACCTGCAGCATCTATTGAAATGATCCATACTTTTTCTTTAGTTCATGATGATCTTCCTGCAATAGATAATGATGATATAAGAAGGGGAATGCCAACCTTACATAAAAAATTTGATGAAGCAACAGCAATTTTAACAGGTGATGCTTTGCTTGTATATGGAATTGAGACATTTTTGAAAAGTAAAGCACCTTCTTATTTAAAAATGAAAGCCCTTGAAATATTAATTAAAGCAATAGGTCCTGAAGGTGTTATAGGTGGAGAAATTTATGATATTGAAGGAGAAAGAAGAAAGCCTGATAAGAATTATTTAAAGAGGATTCATCTTTTAAAGACTGCCGAATTTTTTAAGGCTTCTTTCTTAATAGGGGCTATCCTTTCAAAAAAATTTGATAAACTGGATTGCTTGGAGGAGATAGGACTTAAAATAGGACTCGCCTTTCAAATTGTTGATGATATTCTTGATGAAATAGGTGATGAGGAAAAAATGGGTAAAAAAGTTAAAAAGGATTTGAAGAAGATGACATATGTTAAAGTTTATGGAGTTTCAAGAGCAAAGGAAGAGGCATTTAAATTAAAAGAAGAAGCAAAAAATATTTTGATAAAAAATTTTGATGAAAATAAAGAGAGAGAATTTCTTGAAAAATTATTCGATTTCATTATTGAAAGAGAGTATTGATGTTTTTTCTTTTAGCATTTCTTATATTTCAATTCGATGAAGAAGAAAAAAAAGAGGAAAGCGAAGTTTATTTTAATGAATTGAGGATAAATCCGAATTATGATAATTTTGAAAAGATTTGTTCTTTTCCTTTTATTCAAGATTTTGAAGCAGAAAAAATAATAAATGAAAGAAAAAAAGGACTTTTTAAAGATTTAAAGGACTTTAAAAATAGAACAGGAATCTTTTTGCCTGATAGCATTTTTGAAAAATATTTTGATTTCACTATAAAGAAGGGTAAATTTGATTTTTTCTCATATTTTGAAAAAGATTCAAGGATTTTAAATAAAATTTTCTTTGAGTTGCCAAATAATTCAATAAATCTTTTATACTCTAAAAACTATAAATCTTATTCAATTTTAAGAGCTTCCTATTCCTTTTATAAAAACAGTTTTAAAATAATTCTTGGTGATTATTTTATAAATAAGGGAAATGGTATTATATATGGTTCGCAGAGCATCTTCAATTTTTATCAAAAATTCCTTTTCTTTGATTCTAAATATATTCCCTCATCTTCTTATAATAGGGGCTTAAGAGGAATTTATTTTTCTTTTAAAAATTTTTCTTTTTATTTTTCTTCAAGAAAACTTTTTTATGGAAAAGAGAAGTTTTTTGAAAATAAGATAGGGGCTGGTTTTAAATTTTTTAAGAAAGGAATTTTTTCTTCTTTTATTTTTGAGAAAAATTTTCTTTCAGAAGAAATTTATTTAAATCAAAAAAATTTTTATCAAATTTCTATTGATCTTTCAATTCCTTTTAAAGGTGGTAATTTAAGTATTGAATATTTACCCTTAAAAAATTCTTATTTTTTTAAATTTTTAAAAGAAAAAAATGGATTTTTAATTTATAGACTTGATGAAAAAAACTATGATATTCATTCTTCTTTTATCTCACAGAATTTTTCAGCAAGAGATGAAATTGGAGCAAGCCTTTTTACTTATATAAATTTAAACCTTTTAAGATTTTATGGATATACATTTATTTACAGAAAAATTTCAGAAACTTTCTATTCTTATAAAAATTATTTTTCAATAGAAAAGAAGGTTAGAGAAATTTATTTTAAATTTGAATATAAAAATACATTTTCAGATTATAAAAGAGATAAATATTCTTTTTCTTTTAAGTATAACCTTTTGAGCCTAAAAATAAATCATGTTATTGCAAAAAAAGAAAATTTTTATTATGGAAACAGTTTATTTTTTAATTTAAATTACAAATTTTTTGAAATAAATCATGGAATTTTCAATACCCAGAATTATTATTCAAGAATATATTTTTATAGTTCTACATTTTTTCCCTATTATGAACTTTTGCCATTATATGGAACAGGAAGTTTATTTGGCCTGGATTTTAATATCAAATTTAAAAATTTTAAAATTTATGCAGGTTTCTATGAAATAAAAAGGGAAAAAGAGGAATTTAATTTTTTAGCAGGCTTAAATTTTCATAAGGATTTTGTTTTTTTCCCTCAATATTAAAGGCAATTCATTTGACAATTAAGATTTATAAAATTTATAATGAAAAATTTAAAATTGAGATGGAAGATATAAGGGAAGAGCTTTATAAATTGCTGGAGCTTCAGGAAAAGGATAATCTTATCTTTAATATAGAAAAAAGGATAAAGGAAATTCCTGAAGAGATTAAAAATCTTAAAGAAGAAATAGAAAAAACTCAAAAGGAAATAAAAAATGGTGAAGAAAATATATCTTCTATGGAAAAAAGACTAAAAGATTATTTTTATGAAATTGAAGACCTTGAGGCACTTATAATTAAATTTGAACAGGATAAATTAAAAGTAAGGACAAATGAAGAATATAGAGCAGTTGAAAAGGAAATTGAAGAAACAAAAAAGAAGAAGGAAAAGGTTGAAGATGAAACATTAAATCTTATGGAGAAAATAGAGATTGAAAAGAAAAATTTTGATATTTTTAAAAAGGAGAGTCTCCAAAAAATAGAAGATTTTAAGAAGAGAATAAAGGAACTTGAGGAAGAGGATAAAAGACTTAAGGATGAAATCCCAATAAGAAAGGATGAGAGGGTGAGGATTTCCAAAAGAATAAAATCAGAATATCTTGAAAACTATGAAAGGATTAGAAAAATAAGGGGAACTTTGGTTGTTGTTCCTGTTAAGGATGGTGCATGTGGTGGATGCCATGCATCTGTTCCAACTCAAAAAATTGATAAGTTAAGAAAAACAAGAGGAATTGATATATGCGAGCATTGTGGAAGAATTTTATATATTCCTGAGGAGGAATTATGAATGAGAAAATTATAATTTATTTTGATGGTTCTTCAATAGGTAATCCAGGTCCTTCTGCGGCTGCTTATATAATTGAGAAAGAAAATGGAGAAGTTCTTTTTGAAGAAGGAATATTCATTGGTGAATCAACAAATAATGTTTCTGAATACAAGGCTCTTATTTATGCCTTAAATAAGGCAAAAGAGATGAGTATAAAGGAAATTGAATTAAGAACTGATTCAGAACTTGTAATAAACCATCTTTTAGGTAAATATAGGGTTAAGTCTGATAAAATTATACCCCTTTTTAAAGAGGCAAAAGAACTTTTAAAAAATTTTAAATGGGAGATTAAAAAGGTCTCAAGAAAAGAAATGAAAAGAGTTGATCAGCTTGCCTTTGCAACTGCAAAATCTGGAAGATGAAAATTCTATGGGCTCCATGGAGAATTAAATATATTGAAGGATTCAAAAAGGGACATGAATGTATTTTCTGTATAAAACCAGAAAGAAAAAAAGAAAATTTTATTTTGAAAAAGGGTAAATATTCTTTTGTTATAATGAATACATTTCCCTATAATCCAGGACATTTAATGGTTGCTCCATATAAGCATGTACCTGAGCTCGGTGATTTAAATAAAGAAGAAATTTATGAAATTATGGAACTTATTAAAGAAGCAATAAAGGTTTTAAAAAAAGTTTATTCCCCTCATGGTTTTAATATAGGAGTTAATATTGGTAAAATAGCAGGAGCAGGTTTTGAAGGGCACATTCATTTTCATATAGTTCCAAGGTGGGAAGGAGATACAAATTTTATGCCTGTTTTAGGTAATACAAAGATTATATCTGAAGAGTTAAAAAGAAGTTATAGAAGATTAAAAAAATATTATGTTAAATGACTTTTTCAAAAAAATTAAAAATTTAAAAATAGCAGTAATTGGTGATGTAATTCTTGATGAATATATATTTGGTGAAGTTGAAAGGATTTCTCCAGAAGCACCTGTTCCTGTTGTTAAGGTGAATAGAAAATTTTGTAATTTAGGAGGAGCGGCAAATGTTGCTTTAAATATTAAAAAACTCGGTGCAACCCCTTTTCTTCTTGGAATAATAGGAAATGATGAGGCAGGTAAAAAGATAATCGAAAGGCTTAAAGAGAATGAAATAGATACAAAATTTTTAATAATTCCCTCTGATTGGAAAACAGTTGTTAAAACAAGGATAATAGCACAAAATCAGCAGATGATAAGGATTGACCAGGAGAATAATTTTAGGATAGAGGATAAGTATTTAAAGGAATTTTTTGAAAAATACGATGAATTGAAGAATTTTTGTGATGGAATTTTGATTCAGGATTATGAAAAAGGACTCCTTTCAAAAAAAAATATAAGTGAAATATTAAAGAATAAAAAACCAATTTTTGTTGATCCAAAATTTGAAAATTTCTTTTTATATAAAAACGTTACAATTTTTAAGCCAAATTTAAAAGAAGCTGAAAAGGTACTGGGTAAGAAATTGAGAGAAGAAGAAGATAGGATTTCTGCAATAAAATATATTAAAAATAGAATAAGATGTGAGAATTTAATAATGACAATAGGAGAAGAAGGGATGATTGGAATAGATGGTAAAAATAAAATATTTAAAGTTCCTTCAAATAAGGTTGAAGTTTATGATGTTACAGGTGCAGGTGATACCGTTATTTCCCTTTTGACTCTTTCCTATCTTTCTGGTCTTGATATAATTTCTTCGGCTGTTTTAGCAACAATAGGAGCAGGTATTGAAGTTACAAAACTTGGAGCCTCTCCTGTTGAAAAAAGAGAGTTGACAAATTGTATTAAAAAATATTATAATTATATTTTAAATAAAATTGAATTTATAAAGGAGTAAATATGAAAAAATTAATTCTTGTAGGTTTAATTTGCAGTCTTTATGCTCAATATCCTGATACCCTTGATATAATAATAAATCCTGCTTCTGGCTCTATTGCTGATTATTACAGAATTGTGATTTATGTAAAAAATAAGGCAACAGGTCAGGTTGATACTTCTTTTAATGGATTGATTGAACTTTGTACTGATGGTGATTGGGGATATAAAACTTTAAATTTGCAATATCTTTATGCTTTTAAGGGAAGTATTATAAATGACACTCTAAGGATATATAGGGCAGGAAATGTTTATGTTTATGGAAGATGTGCAGTTGGAAGAGGAAGATCAGAAATGCTTTCTCTTACGCCTTTATCTCCATATAAGTCTGTTATCCTTTATACAGGTCAAAATCTTATAAGGGGATATGGCAAAGGAAATTATGTTCCAACACCAATTTATGCAGGTGATTCTCTTTATTTTAGAATAATCTTAACAGATAAATATTATAATCCTGTTTCAGGTAATCTTCCTGTTCATTTTTCATCAAATGATTCTGTTGCAGAATATTTTCCTGATTCATTAACACTTTTAGATTCAACAAGAGTAAAAATAAAATTTAAAATAGCAACATATCCCCCACAATTTTTCCAACCTTCTGATTCAAGGTTTGTTTATTCTATTCCTTATGACCAAAATTTTAAGGGTGATACCCTTTCTCCTTCTTTTCAAGTTTTTGCAGGAAATTATGAAAAACTTTTACTTGTTGCGCCAGGTGAAAGACATTTTCCAGGTGACGAAAATAGAGGGAAGAAAGGGACAATTCCTTATCTTCCTTCAGCAATTCCTTTTTATTTGAAACTTTTTGCATGTGATAAATATCATAATTTCCTAAAAGGAGTAAATGATACAGGCATACTTGTATTTAATCCACCAGATACCTTGATTGATACAGTTCCCTCTTATATAAATCTTATAAATGGAGTTGATTCTTTTAGAACAACAATTTTTAGAGGTGGCGCATATGTAGTATATGGACTTGATAAAAATATAAATAGACAAAGTCCGTCGGTTATTCTTCAAATAGTTGGTTCAAGATATATATCAGAAGTCTCTCCTGATACAGTTTTATCAGGGAATGCAATCCATCTTAAAATTGAATTTGTTGACCCTCAAGGAAGTTTAGTTCCTCATTCACATCCTGTTTATCTTACACCTGTAAATGCATCAAATCTTCAACCTGCTTCAGGAATAATAACTCCTCAAGTAGTCCAGATGGAACTTGGAAAATTTGAAGGTGATGTAATTTATACAACCCAAATGTCTGAAGAAATAAAAATTAAGATAACAGACGACCTTGGAACAGGAGAACATTATACAGATAAAATATTTGTTGCATATCTTAAAGCAGTTCCTGATACACTCATAAATTATCCAAATCCCTTTGGTAAAATAGGTTCTGAAGAGACATATTTTGTGTTTTATCTACCAAAACCAGCGGACGTTAAAATTTATATTTATGACTTGTTTGGAAATTTGATTAAAAAAATAGAGATGAATGGAGTTATTGGAGTAAATAGAACTAAATGGGATGGAAGGAATGAAAAAGGTAAAAAGGTTTCATCAGGAACATATATTGCTATTTTGAAGGCAACAAGCGGTGCTGAAGAAATTATTGAAACAAAAAGATTAATAAGTATAATAAGATAGGAGGGAGAAATGAAAAGAATTTTTTTAATTTTGCTTTTTGCTTCTTTAGTTTATTCTGAGAGTGGAAATTGGGGATTTAAGGGGAGTTATGAATATTTTCCTGTTTCTGCAAGAATCTTATCGCTTGCAAAAAGTGGCTCTGCCTTAACAGAAGATATGTCAAGTGTTTATTTTAATCCTGCCTGCCTTGCTTATATAAATCCGCAACAAATTGTTTTTTCAGATGCTCTTTTACCTCTTGGTTCTACAATGGGGTGGTTTGGTTATGCAAGACCAACAAAAGATTTTGGTAATTTTGGAATTCATATAACAGG
>JBDRZD010000029.1:5897-10316 GCA_039803745.1 Caldifarciminota bacterium | reverse complement strand
ACATACCATTATTCTTCTGGTGGTGTGTTTCCTATGATCTATTATTTTACTCTATTTTTACATTTTGCTGGATTTAGACTGGAAGTAACTCCGAGTACATATGTTTTTTCTCCTACTTCAAGAGAAAATAATGTTTTACCTATAAGGATATTTGTAAATACAAAAAAAGAGATTGAAAGATATCAATTCCTTGTTAAAGATAGTAAAGGTGAAGTTATAAGGGTTTATAAAGATTATGGAGCACCCCCAAGAGAAATCATATGGGATGGAAGGGATGACTTTGGCTCCCTTGCAATGGATGGAAGATATTATTATGAATGTATAGTTGTTGAAAATAAAGGTTCTGTATTTAGAGAGGAGGGTTTTTTAAGTGAAATAAGAACAATAGGTCCTGCAGGGGAAATATTCTTTAAAGAAAAAATTAAAAGAAAAGAGGAGGTTCCTGAAGAGAAAAAAGAAAAAATAATCATTGAAGAAAAAGAGAAAGAAACTCCAGAAGAAAAGGCACCAGAAGGAGGAGGAAAATGATATTTTTTCTTTTGTTTTCATTATTATTCTCAGAAGAAGAGATTAAAAAAGTTGAGTATGCAGAAATTCTTTTCCATGAAGGTCTTTATGAAAATGCAATAGAATACTATAAATCATTAAAAAACACAAATCTTGGTAAAGCAATGGAATTAGAGTTTGATTACAGAATTGGAGAATGTTATTTCAATCTTGGTAAATATGATGAGGCTTATAAAATTTTTAAAAATCTTGAAAATAGAGCACAGAATTCTTATATTTTACCCGAAGTTTATTATGCCTTAGGTTTAATCTTTATTGCACAGGAAAATCCAAAACAGGCAGAAGATTATTTAATTCAAAAGATGAAAAAATTTCCAGGTTATGCAGAGGATATAAGACTTCTTGAGGCGCAGGGAATTTATTATTTTACACAAGCAATTTATGAATCTGCTTATAAGAAACTTGAAAATGCATTAACAGGGGTTGGTATTTTTTATAAAGGAGAAGCACTTGCCCGTCTTAAAAGACCTGTTGAAGCTCTTCAGAATTTCAAAAAAGTTGTAATGCTTTATCCAAATACTCCTCTTGCAGAATACGCATCCTTTGAGTCAGCAGAGGCACTTTATATAAATGAAGATTATAGGGGGGCAAAAGAACTTTATATAAGATTTATAAAGGATTATGGAAAATCCCCTCTTGTAGATTATGCAAATTATAAAATAGGTGCCTGTTTATTTCATGAAGGTGAATATGCAAAATCATTACTTTATTTTAAACCACTTTTAAAACATCAAGATAGAATACTTTCAGCACATGCCTATCTTATGTGCGGGAAGGCGTTAAGGGAAATTGGTAATAAGCCCGAGGCTTTAAAATATCTTTTAAAAGCCGCTTTTGATTTTCCAGGAACAGGTGTTGCTCCTGTTGCCCATATGGAACTTGGAAAAACATATCTTGAAATAGGTGATTCAGCACAGGCTATTATTTCTTACAGACAACTTGCAAATGTTTATAATACAGGTGAATATAAAGGTATTGGTGATTATTTAACTGCTTGCGTTTTATATAGACAGGGTAAGACACTTGAAGCTCAATATCAACTTGAATCTCTTTTGAAATATGCAAAGAATACCTTTATAGCATATCCTGCAACTTCTTTGCTTTTAAAATGTATGATAGATACAAAGCAATTTGATGAGGCAATTGCAGCAGGTGAGGAATTTTTGAGTTCAACTCCTCAAAATCTGGATGAAGAAATGTATCATTATATTTCTACATGGACAAATAGAATAAGACATATGCTTGCAGAGGCTTATTATCAGAGACAGGATGTTGCAAAGGCAATAAATTTATATGAATCACTTTCGGAAAGTGGTGATCCTGAAATAATGGGTGAAATATTTAATGCACTTGGATGGTGTTATATTGAGACAAAAAGATATGATGCTGCAATTCAGAAATTTGATGTTGTTATAAGTGGATATCAGAAGGATACATCTGCAGTTGTTTCTGCAATTTTTGGAAAAGGTGTAGCAATTTATGATAAAAGTGGTGATATTCAGAATCCAGAAGAAAAGAAAAAGAATTATTTGCAAGCTGCTTATACATTCAAATCAATTGCTCAAACTTATCCATCTCATAGTCTTACTCCTGCTTCTTTATTTTATACTGGTGAATCCTATGCAAGAGCCGGATACTATGCAAATGCAATAAAAGAATGGGAAGCATGTTTAAATGACTTTCCCGAATCTCCTTATGCAGCACTTTCTGCTTATTGGCTTGGAAATACTTATTTTAGAGCAGGTGAATTTGATAAGGCGATAACATACTACAGTGTTTTACTTGAGCAGTATCCAACTTCGCAGAAAGCAAAAGATGGTTTTGTTGAATTAGCAGCTACATATTATAATATGAAAAACTACGATATGACAGTGAATGTATTAAAGAAATTTCTTTCCCTTTATCCTGAGGATAGTCTTGCAGTTAATGCAAAAAAATTATTAGAGCAGGCATATTATTTTGTATCAAAAGAGGATGCAGAAAAAATAGAGGAATATTCAAAAGAATTTCCTGAAAGTGAACTCTTAGCAGAAAATCTATATAATCTTGCTGCAAAGCTCTATAATGAAAAAAAGTATGAAGAGGCGATAGAGAAAGCAAAGAAAGTTATTTTACTTTTCCCAAAATCAGAACTTGCTCCAATGGCTCAAAAAGTTGTTGTTGCTTCATATTCAGCACTTGGAAATAGTAAAGCAATGGCTGAAGAGGCTGAAAAATTTGTTACATATTTCCCAAACCATGAAGAAGTCCCAGTGATGCTAAAACTTGAAGCAATTGGGCTAATACAGCAGGAGAATTATTTAAAAGCGAAAGATGTTCTTGAAGTTTTGATAAAGAATTATTCAATGCATCCTGCTTCAAAAGAGGGGATAATTTTAAAGGCTGAATGCCTTTTAAATCTTGGAAAAACAAGAGAGGCTATAAGAGATCTTGAATCCCAATCCCCTTCTCCTGAGGTTGCAACAAGATATTATTATATTCTTGGTGAATCTTACAATAAAATAGGAAATACCCAAAAGGCAATTGAAAATTATTCAAGTCTTTTAAGGGTTGGCGGGATGGATGACCCTTATAGAATAAGAGGTTTATATCAACTTGCCTATTTGTACCAGTTAAGTGGAGATACGCAGAGAGCAGCATCAATATACGAAGCAATAGCGCAGGTTACAAGTGATAAAAATATAAAAGAGGATGCCCTTGGAAGGGCAAGTGCATTAAGAAAATAAGAGGAGGTGATTATGATACTTGGACAAAGTATAATAAAATTGGCATTGAATCCATTTATGCTTGCTCTTGAAGTTCTTTCACTTGTTGCTTTATGGGCAATAATTGATAGAATTCTTTCATACAGAAAAATTTCAGAAAGGGAAGAGGCAAAGTTTATTTCAAGAGCAAAGAATCTTATTGAAAGAGGTAAAATAGAAGAACTTAAAGCAATTTCAGAGGGCACTAAAACTCCAATAGCAAGGATTGTCTATATGGTTATGGAAAATCCTGAACTTCCAAGAGATGTACTTGAATCAATACTTTCTTCTGGAATAATGGTTACAGAACTTGAACTTGGAAGAAAATTGACAGTTCTTGGAACTGCAAGTTATATTGCTCCTTTGCTCGGGCTTCTTGGAACAGTTGTTGGAATAATACAGGCATTCTATGGAGTAGCAAAGAAAGGTGCAGCAGTAGGACCTGAAGCAATGCTTGAAGGTGTTGCAATTGCCCTTTTAACAACAGCACTTGGAATAATAATTGCGGTTCCCTGTGCAATAATGTACAATTATTTTAGAAATAAAATAAATCATCTACTTGCAAGGATTGAAGTTTCAAGTAAAGAGATATTAAACTATTTAATCTATGTAAGGGATAAAACTAAATTATGAAAAGGAGAAGTTTAATAGGTGGAGCACCTCCAATAGATTTAACACCTGGAATAAATGTGGCTCTTTTACTTGTTCTTGTATTTGTTTTAGGCGCTGCTCCAATTTTTCAAACATGGCTTTCTGTTACTGCTCCAAAGGTGAGAAAGGCGCCAATTGAAAAAGCATCTCCTACAACTGAATTTAAAGTAAATATTCATTTAAAGGAAAATGGAGAAATAATTTTGAATGAAGAAAAGATTACATATGAAAAACTTGAAGAAATTTTACCAGAACTTCTTGCAAGAAGCCCTTCCCGTCTTGTGATAGTTTCTGCTGATTCCCTTGTCCCCCATGGAAAGGTTGTAGAAATTCTTGACCTTGCAAAGCAAAAAGGTGCTGTTGAGGTTGCACTTTTAAGGAGAAAATGAGTATAATGTAAAACTATGAGTATAAGAAAAGAAAGACAAATGGCAAGAATAAATATAACACCTCTATG
>JBDRZD010000029.1:0-5309 GCA_039803745.1 Caldifarciminota bacterium | reverse complement strand
GAAAAGAAAGAACCTGAAGCCCCAAAACAACAGGTTAAAGTTACTCCAAATTTAATGTATGCTTTGAGGCAGATGGCTCCAACTCCCCCTCCACCTATTCCTGCAGTTTATCAAAAATTTGAGATTCAGAAGGTTGAAAGGCTTCCACAAGAGCCAGGTGTAGTTCCTCCAATTGGCGGAATAGAGATAAAAGAAATTACAGAAGCACCTGGCCCTCAAGCAAGACTTGATATTTCAAAAATTGAACTTGCAGAAGGAGGTTTTGGTGGTGAGATAGTTGTTGGAAGAGGTGTTCCTACATCAGAAATTTTAAAAGCACCAGTTCATACATCTGCTATAAGCATAGGTGAAGTAGCACCTGAAGCAACAGGTTCTGCATGGGGTGGCGGGCTTTTAGAACCGGGAGGCGGTGCTGGTGGAAGAAAAGGCATAGATATTGGAGTGAAGATTGAAGAACGTGCTCCTCCACCACCTGCTGTTTCAACCCCTTCTGTTAAAATTACAACAACGCCAACAATTGAAAAAAAAGAAAAGAAAGTAACTTTTGAAATTTCAGGAAGTATAGCAGGTAGAAAAATACTTTATGGTCCTTTGCCCTCTTATCCTTCATGGGCTGCTGAAAGAGGTCTTGAAGCAGTTATTGTTTTAAGAGTTTATGTAACGCCGGAAGGCAATGTTAAATCAAATCTTGTTGTTTTTCATACATCAGGTTATCCTGAGTGGGACGAATTGGTTAAAAGAATATTATTAAGCTGGAGATTTGAACCTCTTCCAGAGGGAAGTGATGTTATTCAGTCAGGTTATATAACATTTAGATTTATTTTGGAGTGATGAAAAGGTTTTTAATTTTGTTTTTGATAATCTCAGGGTTTGCGCAGGAAGAGAAAAAAGAATACGAGATAAAGGAAGTGTATAAAGGTATAATAGAAGAAAGGAAAAGAGTGTGGGCTTTATTTTATAATCCTCTTGATGCAGCCTATGAACCTCTTCTTAAAAAAGGTTATATATTTGATGAAAGATTTGGTAAAGGTATAATTAAGCCTCCTTTACCATCCCTTGCTTCAGAAGAACTTCGTAAAGCATGGCTTCAAAGTATTGTAAGGGATGAAGTTGGATTTTTCAACCCATTTTTTGAAAGAGAGGTTAAGGAATGGGAATTAAAAATAGTTGACTCAAATAATAAAGTTTTCAGAACATATATAGGGGAAGGTAAGCCACCAAAAATAATAAAATGGGATGGAAAGAATGAAAAAGGAGAGGTACTTGATGTAAGTCTTGATTATTTTTATATTTTTACAGTGAAAGATGCAATAGGGAATGAAGTTAAAACAACTCCAAAGAAGATTAAGTTAAGTGGGATACTTTATGAAGATGGACCAAGATGGATTGTATCAGTTGATGGGAATGAAATATTTGAAAAAAATAAAGATAAAATAAAATCTTTTACTCTTTTAGAAGAAGCGAAATCAATAATTAAAGAGAAAGCAAGAGCAAAGGTTAAAGTTGTTGTCTATGGAAAAAATCCAGAACTTACAAAGAAAAGATATGAAAGGGTAATGGAATGGATTAAAAATAATTTGATACTTCCAAAAGGTAAAGTTTTATATCTTGAAGGATTCTTTAAGGAAACAGGTTTTGAAACTTCAAGAATTGATTTTGAGATTCTTTAAATAATCAATTAAATTTTCTTTTTTGATTATCTCTTCTTTTCTTTCTTTCATATTCCTTATTTTATAAGCATTTAATCTTTCTTCTTCCTCACCCAATATTATTACATAATTTGCATTTTTTTTATCAGCCTTCCTCATCTGTGATTTTAAAGATTTTGTATCAAATATCATTTCACATTTAAATTTATTTTTTATAAGCTGGATATAAAGGTTGAATGCCTTTTCTTTAAAATTCTCATTTGTATAAATTATGAATATAGGGGGTATTTTTTCTTTCAATTTAAAATCCGAAGCCATAATAACTCTTTCCATTCCAAGAGCAAATCCACAAGCCGGAATTTTTTCTTTCCCTATTATCTCCATAAGACCATCATATCTTCCACCTCCACCAAGTGCATCCTGTGCTCCGAGTTTATTTGATTTAACTTCAAAAACAGTTTTTGTATAATAATCAATTCCCCTTACAAGTTTTGGATTAATTATGAAATTTATATTGTTTTTATTAAGATATTCCTTTAATTTTTCAAAATGATTTTTACATTCATCGCATAAATAATCAAATAATTTTGGAAAATCCTTTATTTTTTCTGAATCAATTTTACAATCAAGGACTCTTAAGGGGTTTCTTTCAAATCTTCTTTTGCAATCGTCACATAAATTTTGGAGTTTATCCTTTAAATAATCTTTAAGTTTTTCTTTATAAATTTTTCTATCAGATAAACATCCCATTGAATTTATTTCAAAATAATAATCTTTAACTTCAAACAGTTCCATAAGTTTCTCAATTATTAAGAACATCTCAAGATCAACAAGTGGGTCAATATAACCTATGTATTCAACACCCAATTGGTAAAATTCTCTAAGTCTTCCTTTTTGTGGTTTTTCATGTCTAAACATATTTAAAAAATACGCAATCTTGCAAGGAATTTCAATATTGTTTTCAACAATTGCCCTTAATACAGGAGGCGTTCCTTCAGGTCTTAAGGCAAGTTTTCTTCCTCCTTTATCCTCAAATACATACATTTCCTTTTCAACAATATCTGTTGTTTCTCCTGTTGAATGGATAAATAGATTCACATCTTCAAAGGTTGGTGTTATAATAAAAGAATACCCAAAATTTTCAATTAATTCCTTTGCCCTTTCAAAAAATATGAAAAGTTTTTCATATTCTTCACCAAAAATATCTTTTGTTCCTTTGATTCTTTGAAATTTCATTTATTAAAATAAAAAGGGGGCATCAAAGCCCCCCTTTATTTCATAAGAAATAAATTTTTAGAATCTTACTCCTGCACCTATTAAAATTGTTCCCTCTGTCTCTGCTCCTTCTACTCCTGAATCAAACATTCCGTATCCTGCTTCAAGGAAAAATGAAACAGCAGGAAGAGAATATGCTGCTCCTAAACCCAGTCTTAGAGAAAAAGATGTGGTGCTTTCACCTTCTTCTGGTGAAGCATTTACTATTCCAAGACCTGTAAATACATAAGGATGGAACATTGGTAATGGGAAACAATACATTAGGTCTCCACCATTTAATAAATTAAATCTGAAATAGTTTGTAGAAAAACTTTCTCCTTCAACTGGAAAATCTTTTAATGTATACATCTCAAAACCAAGGACATTTAATCTTGCTTTGAGTCCCATGAATACAGGAAGAATTGCATTTATACCAAAATTCATAGAAGTTGCATTTAGATCTTTTATTCCACTTGCATTACTTATCATATTGTAATTGAATTTTCCTTCGAGTTTAAAAGGTAGACCACCAAGAGCATAGAGAGAAGAAGCAAATAAAATAATCCCTATCGCTGCTATTTTTTTCATTCATCACCTCCTTATTTTTAGAAATAAAAAAATAACAATAAAAAAAAGATGGATATATCCCTGAAGAAATTTTTTCCTTATGAAAGGAGGTGATCCAGCCGCACGTTCCCGTACGGCTACCTTGTTACGACTTCGCCCCAGTCACCAGGGTTGCCTTTGTCTCGCAATGCGAGACTTCGGGCCCCCCCGGCTCCCATGGCGTGACGGGCGGTGTGTACAAGGGGCGGGAACGTATTCACCGCCGTATTGCTGACCGGCGATTACTAGCGATTCCAGCTTCACGGGGTCGAGTTGCAGACCCCGATCCGAACTGGGGCCGGTTTTAGGGATTTGCTCACCCTTGCGGGCTTGCTTCCCTCTGTACCGGCCATTGTAGCGCGTGTGTAGCCCTGGACATAAAGGCCACACGGACTTGACGTCATCCCCACCTTCCTCCGCCTCATCGGCGGCAGTCCCCTTAGAGTGCCCAGCGCTTCCTATAAGAAGCCTGATGGCAACTAAGGGCAGGGGTTGCGCTCGTTGCGGGACTTAACCCAACACCTCACGGCACGAGCTGACGACAGCCGTGCAGCACCTGTGCTGGCTGCCCCAGAGGGGCTCTCCCGATGTTTCCATCGGGATACTACCAGCATGTCAAGCCCAGGTAAGGTTCTTCGATCAGCATCGAATTGAACCACGCGCTCCACCGCTTGTGCGCCCCCCCGTCAATTCCTTTGAGTTTCACCCTTGCGAGCGTAGTCCCCAGGCGGCGGACTTAACGGTTTCCCTACGGCACTCCCTTCTAACGAAGGGAACGCCAAGTCCGCATCGTTTACAGCTGGGACTACGGGGGTATCTAATCCCCTTCGCTCCCCCAGCTTTCGGACCTCAGCGTCAGGGACGCCCCAGAGAGCCGGCTTCCCCACTGGTGTTCCCCCCGATATCCACGCATTTCACCGCTACACCGGGAGTTCCACTCTCCTCTGGCGCCCTCTAGTCAGGTAGTATCAGACGCAGCCCACCGGTTAAGCCGGTGGATTTCACGCCTGACACACCTGACCGCCTACATCCCCTTTAAGCCCAGTGAATCCGGGCAACGCTTGCCCTCCCCGTATTACCGCGGCTGCTGGCACGAGGTTAGCCAGGGCTTCCTCTGGGAGTACGGTCACTTCCCTGGATTATTAGTCCAGGGAAGCTTCATCCTCCCTGACAGGGGTTTACACCCCGAAGGGCTTCATCCCCCACGCGGCGTCGCTGGGTCAGGGTTTCCCCCATTGCCCAAATTTCTAGCCTGCTGCCTCCCGTAGGAGTGGGGCCCGTGTCTCAGTGCCCCTCGGGCCGGCCACGCTCTCACGCCGGCTACCCGTCATCGGCTTGGTGAGCCATTACCTCACCAACTACCTGATGGGCCGCGACCCCCTCTCCGGGCGGGAGCATGGAAACCAGAGGCCCCCTTTCATCATGATAGGATGCCCCATCATGACAATATCAGGGATTAGCCACCCTTTCGGGTGGTTGTCCCTGTCCCGGAGGCAGGTTAGTCACGTGTTACTCCGCCGTTCGCCGCTAGGAAGGGCAAAAACCCTTCCCCGCACGACTTGCATGGCTAAAACACGCCGCCAGCGTTAGCCCTGAGCCAGGATCAAACCCTCCATTAAAAAATCAATTATATTTTTTTCTTCAGGGATATATCCATCTTTATTTTCAAAGAAATTTTTAAGTGTATAAATTATACAGGAAAAAAATTAAAATGTCAAGTAGTTGTACGATTTATATACATATTAGAATAATAATTGTTCCTTATATAATTTTTCAAAAAGTATTCAAGAGGTGAAAAAG
>JBDRZD010000028.1:0-25702 GCA_039803745.1 Caldifarciminota bacterium | reverse complement strand
GAGGATATAAAAATAATATTCCTCCTGTTGCAAGATAGGAAAGTAAAAATCCATGGTCAAAAGCCCATGAGGGATTTATCAAAAGTGATAAAAATCCTGCAAAGCCAAGTGTATTTAATGGAAGGCTTTTTCTTTCAAAAAATTCCATAAGAGAAAATGTTAAAATCATTATATTTGCCCTTAAAATTGACGGTCTTAATGGT
The DNA here is from genome assembly GCA_039803745.1 of Caldifarciminota bacterium. Taxonomy (GTDB): domain Bacteria; phylum Hydrothermota; class Hydrothermia; order Hydrothermales; family Hydrothermaceae; genus JBDRZD01. The sequence goes on along the minus strand of JBDRZD010000028.1, from coordinate 25,499 downwards.
AAAATGGTTGTATAAATTAAAATTGATAGACTTGCTAAAAGGTTTGCAAATTTATAATTTATTCTTAAAATTCTGAATAGAATGAAAAAGAAAAAGAATACTATTCCCATATGAAGCCCTGATATTGCAAAGAAATGGATTGTCCCTGTTCTTTTGAATTTTTCCTTTAAATCCTTTGAAAGTTTACCTTTTTCACCGAGAATTATTGCTTTTAAGAATTCTGAATCACTTTTATTAAAATTATCATCAATTATTTTTGAAAAATAGTTGTGTAAATTTTTATTTATTATCAGAAAATCCTTTGAAATTTTATAATTATTTTGAAAATAAAAATAACCTGAAAGAAAAACTAAAATCCAGAAAAAATTTTCTTTTAAAATAAAGAATGAGAGGATTATGAATAAAATTAAAGAAAATGATGGAAAATTTAATTTTTTAAATAGAATGCCAAAAAAGAATAGAATAAAGCAGATTAAGGAATTGTATTTTCTTATTTTATTCTAATACTTTCTTTAATTCCTCTGTTGCCTTTTTAGCCTGAATTCTTGCAAGCCCAAGATTTTTAATTTCAGAAAGGGCAACTATTAAAAAAGCATCCTTATTTATCTTTCTTGCAAGAATTAAGTATTTATCTGTAGAAAAGAATATTTCTTCAAATTCTCCTCCATCAATACTTTCACATGCTTTTAATGAATATCCAACAAGATTTGCAATTTCAGCATCAAGGATTGCAGGGTCAAATGGTGTTTCTTTTATTGCCTGTGAAAGTGCAATTCCATCCATTCCAACACAGGATACATAGTTTGCTCCTGCTATTTTATTTAATGTTTCTTCAAGAATTCTTTGTAAATCCATAAACCCTCCTTTAAAAATTTAATATATTATAAAGTAAAAAATAAAAGAAATTAAAATGTTTTAAATATTTCTTTTAAAATCTCTTCAACACTTTCAAATTTTTTCCCTTTTAAAGCACTATAAAGGATTTCTTCTGCCTCTTTCTTTTTTAATCCAAGATTTATTAAAACTTTTAATGCTTCCCTTTCTATATCTGTAAATGTTTTAAAAGAAGGTATTTTTTCTTTTAATTCAAATATAATTCTTGATGCCCTTTTTGTTCCAACCCCTTTTATTTTTGAAAGTTTTTTTATATCTTCATTTTCAACAATCTCTGAAATTTCAGAAGGAGAATAGTTTGAAATTATTTGAAGACCAAGACGGGGACCAATCCCCGGAACAGAAATTATTTTTTCAAAAATATCTTTTTCTTCCTTTTTTTCAAATCCATAAAGGGAAAATTCATCCTCTTTTAAATAAGTATAAATAAAAAGTTCTATCTTATCCCCTTCTTTGTATTTTTCATAAATTTTTAAAGGGGTTAAAATTTCATAAGTGATGCTTGATTCACCAAATTCTACTTCTACCCCTAATTTAAAAGGCTCTTTATAAATTATTTTACCTTTTATTTTAAAGAACATTTTCTTTATTTAAAAAGCCTGCAATTGCACAGGCGAGCGCATCCGATACATGTTCTGGAATATTTTTTCTTAATGAAAGGAAACTTGAAACCATAAATTGAACCTGTCTTTTGCTCGCCCTTCCATTTCCAGTTAATATTCTTTTTATTTCTGAATTTGTTAAACTTAAAACTTTTATCTTTCTTTTTTTAAGTAAATAAATAAATGCACCTCTTACCTCTCCTAATTTTAATGACAAACGGGGATTTTTATAGGAAAAGACATCTTCAATAAATGCAAAATCTATTTTTTTATTTCCTATAATTTTTTCAAACTTTTTTATTTGCTCAAAAAAATCTTTACCTTTGATTATTCCAAAATCAATTAATTTATAATTTTCATCAATTATTCCATAACCTGTTTCTTTTAATCCGGGATCTATTCCAAGTATTTTTAAATTTGATCTCTTTAAAACCCCCGAAATTCTTCTCTTTTCTCTTTCCTTTAAATTTGAACTTATCTTGTGTATTTTCAAATTGATTTTGTTAAAATTTCAAATTCTTTTTCTTCTATTTCAAAGTTTGAATAAGTTCTTTGAACATCATCGTGTTCTTCAAGTGCTTGAAGAAGTTTTAAAAGTTGCTCAGCCTTTTTCCCTTCAACCTTTGTTGTTGAAGTTGGTATTTTCATTATATCACCTTCCACCGGTAACCCTTTTTCACTTAATACCTTCTTTAAATTATAAAAATTTTCAGGTTTGCATATTATTTCGTAATTTTCTCCTTCTACTTTTATATCCTCAGCACCTGCCTCAATTGCTATCTCAAAAATTTCTTCTTCACTTATTGCCTCTTTTGGAACATTTAAAACACCTTCTTCTTTAAATTGCCAGGATACGCATCCTGTTATTCCAAGGTTTCCACCATATTTTGAAAAGATATGTCTTATTTCGTTTATTGTTCTATTCTTATTATCAGTTGTTGCTTCAACAATTATTGCAACTCCACCTGGCCCGTATCCCTCATATATCACCTCTTCATATTTTACACCTTCAAGTTCGCCTGTTCCTTTTTTAATTGCCCTTTCAATATTTTCCCATGGCATATTATGGGATTTTGCTCTTTCTATCGCAAGCCTTAATCTTGGATTAAATTCAGGGTCTTTACCTCCAAGTCTTGCTGCAACAGTGATTTCCCTTATGAGTTTATTGAAAATTTTACCCTTTTCTTTATCAACCTTTTCCTTTTTATGCTTAACCTGTGCCCATTTTGAATGTCCTGCCATTTTTCACCTCTTCAGTTTTTATATTATATAAAAAATTAATTTTATTTTTCAATCTCCCAGACAAAAGGTTTTTCATCCCTTAAAATTCTTCCTTTTTCCTCTAAATCTTTTTTTAAATTCTTTGGAATTATAAAAATTTTTTCAAGATATGGTGGAGTCAGAAATTTGAGTTTTTCAAAAATATTTCTATCTTTTATTTTTATTTCAAATAGTTCACAATTTATATTTTTTATAAAATTTTTTGAGGAGGCAATAAAAAATCCCCATGACATATTAAAGGAAGGCATGTATATTTCATAAGGAAGAACAAATTCAAAAACTTTCTTTAATGTTTTGTATATTGAACAAAAAAATAAATTATAATAAGGAATAGTGCTTCCTGCCTGAGTTGCAAATATTCCATTATCTTTTAGTTTTTTCTTTATTATTTCATAAAATTCTAATGTAAAAAGATAAGAAGAGGGTCCACCTTCTATTGGCTCTGTTAAATCAGATATTATAACATCAAATTTATCATTCCTTTCTTCAAGTTCCTTTCTTGCATCTTTAAAGATTAAAATACTTCTTTTATCGTCAAAACTTCCCATATGCCATTCAGGAAGATATTCTTTACATATTTTAACAAATTCTTCATCTATATCACACATGATACATCTTTTTACATTATGTTTTAATACTTCCCTTAATGTTGCTCCTTCACCTCCTCCTATTATATAAACCTCTTCTGGATTTTCATTTAAAAGCATTGCAGGATGGGTAAGTGCCTCATGATAAATGAACTCATCAACCTGTGCAGATTGTATTTTTTCATCAAGGAAAACTGTTTTCCCGAAGAATTCAAGTTCACATATATCAACAAGTTGATAATTTGTCTTTTTCCTTAAAATCCAGTTTTTTATCTTATAATGATACAAATGTTTTCCAAAGAATGATTCAATATAAAAAGGCCCACTTGTTGGGCTCATTCCCTTATCTCCTTTAAAATTGCTCTAATTGAGCCAAAAAATACTTTTGCAGAAATTTTTAAAATTTTTCTTTCTTCATCCTTTGAAATCCATACAGAAAGACCACCTTTTGAGCCAAAAATTGTTTCAAGTCCTGATTTTCCACCACATACCTTTTTTTCCTGTAAAAGTTTTAAAAGATAGGCTTTTTCTTTTCCCATTCCTGTTTCAATTTCTTCTTCCCTTTCAACAAATATTTTTAAATTGCAATTTCTTCTATCCAGATGAAGATTTACCGAGATTGTTTCACCAACTTCTATATTCATTTTCCTTATCATAAAAAGAATTCCTGCAACATCAAGGGAATTTGGTAAAAGTAAAACTGTATCACCCTTTGAATAAATTGCAATTTCCTTTTCAGGAAAAAATTCAACATATTCATCCTGTTTCCATGTTCCTTCATTTAAATGTTTTTCATATCTAATTGTCCTTAAATTATGTGTATCTATATAAGATTCAACTCTATCATTTACATTAAAAATCAAAGAAAAAAATTTATTTGTATACCCTGATGCAACAATTCTATAACAGGGAATATCCCTATGAATTATTATTTCAGGAATCTCAACCTGAGCAATGCCTGCTCCAATTATTCCATAATATACATTGTATATATATTTTTTACCGAGAACAAATCCAAAAAGCAAGTTTAAGATTTTCATCTTGTTAATAAATTAAGTATAAAGAGAAACAATATTCCGAACAAAATTCCCGTCAAGATACCAAATTTTATTCCAACTGTTATAATTAAACTTACAACTAATCCTGCTGTTATAATTCCAAAGAATATGGAGATAAATGCCTTTAAAGGATTGAGTTTTAAAAGATAAGAAAGAAGGCAACCTGTCCATGCACCTGTGAATGGAAGGGGAATTGCAACAAAGATGTATATTCCAAATATTTCGTATTTTTCATAAATTTTTTTTCTTTTTAATGCTCTTTTTTTCAAGGAGTCAAATATTTTTTTTAAAAATTTTATTCTTGAGAAGCCTCTTTCAATAATTTCGAGAAAAAAAATTAAAAAAATTACAGGAATTGTATTTCCAATTATGCTTAAAATAAAGGCTTTCCATAAAGGAAATTTAAATTTAAAAATTGCGAGAGGAATTGCACCCCTTAATTCTGAGATTGGGAGAAGCGAAGTGAATATTACAATTAATTCATCTTTCAAATTAAACACTTGGTGGCGGTGCCTTTGGGTATTTATCCTTATCAGGTGAAGGAGAAGGCTCTGGTGCAATTTCTGAAATCTTTTTCTTAAAAATTCCTAATGAATTTAGCATAGAAATTCTTTTTAAAAGTTGAATTGCAAGTGCTGGGTCAACTCCTTTTGGACAGGCAGAAGAGCAGGCAGTTGCAAAATGGCAATTTGGTAATGAAGATTCAACTATTTTTATTCTTTCATTTATTCCTTTGTCTCTTGAATCAATTGAATATCTATATGCTTGTGCTAAAACGAAAGGTCCTAAAAATCCTTCATAGGCAGAGCATGTAGGACATTGTGTTATACATAATCCACACTTTATACAATAAGAAAATTGAAGAAATTTAAGAAGTTCATCTGGCATCTGTGCATACTCTCTTTTTGGTTTATCCATTTCCTCTTTATCATCCCTTATTATATATGGTTTTACGCTTCTATGTTTTTTAATATAATCAGAAAGATTTGTAACAAGGTCCTTTATAATAGGTAAATTATGCATTGGTCTTACCTCAATTATGTTTGATTTTAATTCAAATATCTGTGTATGGCATGCAAGTTCTGGTTTTGAGTTTATTATCATTCCACAGGAGCCGCATATCCCCATTCTGCATGAATATCTTATTGAAAGGGTTGAGTCAATATTCTCTTTTATATAAATGAGGGCATCAAGAACAGTATCCCCCTCTTTTACGCTTATCTTGTATTCCTTAAAATAGGGTTTTTTATCTTTTTCTGGATCAAATCTCAAAATTTTAAAAATTATTTCTTTCATCTTATCCTCCAATCTTTAATGTTGTGAAGATTCCATATATAAAAAGAAATGTTGCAAATAATATAATCAGAATTTTTATAGGAATTTCAAACTTTTTTCCAAATTCTGTTTCAATTAAAATATTTTTTAATCCATAGAAGGCATGATAAAGAACAAAAATCAAAAATAAAACATAGGCAATTTTAAAACCGGCTGTTTTTGCTCTTGCAACAACTTCTGAAAAAATAAGAGGATAATGGGTTCCAAATCCAATTGCTTTTGTTAATGATTGATAATGCATATAGAAAATGTGCCATAAGAGAAAGAAAAATATTAAAAATCCTGCTAAAAGATGCATTCCCCAGAAAACTATTTTTCTCATCTTATCCTCCTTAATGGATTAAAAAGAATTCATATATTCCAATTATTGCAAAGAAAAAGGCTATTATCATCAGGAAAATCATGAAGGGGCGCGAAGAAACTATTGATTTTGGAATATAGGGATATTCAGGTCTTGATGGTTTCCCGATTAAAAATCCAATTTCTGTGAATATCAGTCTCATTCCATTAAAGGCATGAAAAAGGATTACAAGAATAAGAAGATATTCAAGAAAATGGACTAAAGGATTTGTTTTATAAACTCCATTTTCAATAGTTATTCCTAAAAATCCAAGGACTTTTTTCCACGCATCTTCAGAAAAACTTCTTGAACCCATCAGAATTATGTGAAATGTTATATAAACAACAAGGATAAACCCTGTTATCCTGTGAAGTGCATAAAGATATCTTTCAAAATTTCCTCCTTTTAAATAAATCCACCCTAAAATTCCCCTTTTATTTTTTACCACTTTTCCCTCCTTAATATTTTCTTTCAACAGGTTTCCATATTGTAATTTTTACATCTCTATAAGAAATTTTTGGTCCATCCTTTGTATATTCAGCAATTGTATGCTTTAAATAATTTACATCATCCCTTTTTGGATAATCCCTTCTTGCATGTGCTCCCCTTGACTCTTTTCTTTCAAATGCTGAAACTGCAACAACCTCTGCTACATCTACCATATTTTCAAGTTCAAGATAGGATGTTAAATCAGTATTATAATAAAGACTTTTATCATTTATTTTAACATTTTTAATTCTTTCTTTTATTTCCCTTATCTTTTTTATTGCTGTTTCAAGTCCCTCTTTGTCTCTAAAAACACCAACATATTTATCCATTGTTTGTCTTAACTCTTTTCTTAAAGTATATAAATTTTCTTTACCATCCATTTCAAATATTTTCTTAATTCTATTTTCTTCATCCTTTATTTTTCCTTCACTTATTTTTGGCTCAAATTTTTCATTTAAAACAAATTCAAGTGCCTTTTCACCTGTTATTCTTCCCCAAACAAGGCATTCTGCTGTTGAATTTGTTCCGAGCCTGTTTGCTCCATGAAGCCCATTACAGGCAACCTCACCTGCTGCAAATAAGTTTGGAACCTTACTTCTTCCATCAATATCAACATCAATTCCTCCCATTGTATAATGTTGAACAGGTCTTACAGGAATTGGTTTTTCAATTGGGTCAAGCCCTATATATTTTATTGTTACTTCTCTTATTAAAGGGAGTCTTTCTAAAATTCTTTCCCTTCCAAGATGGGTTAAATCAAGATGGATATAATCAAGTCCTTCAGGACCTTTAAATCCTCTTCCTTCAAGTATTTCTGTCATTTCAGCCCTTGAAATTATATCCCTTGGGGCAAGTTCCATTTTATCAGGTGCATATTTTTCCATGAATCTTTCACCTTTATTATTTCTTAAATATCCTCCTTCTCCTCTGCATGCCTCTGTCATTAAAATTCCTGAAGGAACAAGACCTGTTGGATGGAATTGCATAAATTCCATATCTTTTAAAGGCACACCTTCTCTATAAGCAAGAGCAAGTCCATCACCTGTTACACTGTGAGAGAATGTTGTAAAAGCGTATATTCTTCCTCCACCACCTGTTGCCATTATTACTGCCTTTCCCTTTAAAACAATAAATTTCCCGTTTACCATATCATAGGCATATAATCCATGAAATTTTCCATCTTCTATAAATAATTTTGTAACAAATACCTCTTCAAACCTATCCCAGTTATCAAATTTCTGCAGAGTATCATATAATGTTTGCATTTCAAAAAAACCTGTTTTATCTTCCGCAAATGTTGCCCTTGGATATGTATGTCCTCCAAATGGTCTTTGATTTATTCTTCCATCTTCCTTTCTTGACCATGGTATTCCCCAGTGTTCAAGTAAATATATCTCTTCAGGACACATTTTAACAAACCTCATAACAACATCCTGATCTGCTAAAAAATCAGCACCCTTTACAGTATCCCATGCATGGAGTTCAAAGGAATCACCTGCTTCAGGGTTTAAAACTGCTGCTGTTCCACCTTCTGCACATACTGAATGTGCCCTCATAAGCATAACCTTTGAAACAATTGCAACTTTTAACTTTTCATTTTTCCTGCAAACTTCTACTGCTGCCCTTAAACCTGCAAGACCTGCCCCAACAATTATTATGTCATAATTTAAAATTTCCATAAAGCCTCCTATAAAATATTTTTAAAATATTCTATTGTTTTTTTTAATCCTTCAATTAACTCTGTCCTTGGTTCAAAGTTAATTTCAATCTTTGCTTTTTCAATATCAGGACATCTTCTTTTTGGGTCATCCTTTGGCAAAGGATAAAATTTCATCTTCGAATTTGAACCTATCAATTTCAAAATTATTTCTGCAACATCAATTATCTTTATTTCCTCTGGATTCCCGAGATTTATTATTCTCTCTTTAACTTTTTCTTTTAATGAAAATCTATAAATCCCTTCAACAAGGTCGTCTATATAACAGAAACTCCTTGTTTGATTTCCATCTCCATATATTGTTAAATCTTCATTTCTTAAAGCCTGAGTTATAAAATTTGGTATAACCCTTCCATCATCCATTTTCATTCTCGGTCCATAAGTATTGAATATTCTTACTATTCTCACATCGAGCTTAAATTTTCTATAATAAGCCATACATAAGGCTTCACCAAATCTCTTTGATTCATCATAAACACTTCTTTCACCAACAGGGTTAACATTTCCATAATATTCTTCTTTTTGTGGATTTTCAAGGGGGTCACCATAAACCTCTGATGTTGAGCCATATAAAAATCTTGCATTTAATTTTTTTGAAATTTCAAGTAAATTCCATGTTCCAATTGAATTCGCACTCATTGTTTCAAGAGGATATTTTAAATAGTCCTTTGGTGAGGCACAGGAGGCAAGATGTATTATTAAATCAAATTTTTCATTTTTTTTAAAATTTTCAACACTATTTTTTTCAAAACTAAAATTTTTATATTTTAAAAGTATTTCTAAATTTTCTTTTTTTCCTGTTAAAAAATTGTCAATTCCAAAAACTTCATTTCCCTCTCTTAAAAATCTTTCAGCAAGATGCGAGCCTATAAAACCACAAACACCCGTTATAAGGATTCGCATGGTTTTTTACCTAAAGGATAGTAAGAAAATCCCTTTTTACAAACCTTCTCTTTTTCAAAAATGTTTCTTCCATCAACAATTATTGGTATTTCCACAAGGGATTTTAATTTTTCAAAATCAACATTTTTAAATTCTTCCCATTCTGTTAATATTAATATTGCATGTGCCCTTTTTGCTGCTTCATAAGGGTTATTAAAATATCTTATTCTTTCATCCGGAGGAAACATCTCCTTAAAAGCATCATTTGCTTTTGGATCATATAAATTTAAAATTGCACCTTCTTCATACAAAATTTTTACTATTTTTATACTTGGTGCTTCCCTTATATCATCAGTATCAGGCTTAAAGGAAAGTCCCCATACACATAAAATTTTATCCTTTACACTCCATAATGCTTCCTTTACTTTTTCAAAAAATCTATAAGGTCTTTGAAGATTTATTCTATCAACACATTCAAGTAAGGAAAAATCAAGTTTATATTCATCTCCTATTCTTTTAAAAGCCTTTATATCCTTTGGAAAACATGAACCACCATAACCTATTCCTGCTTTCAAAAATTCTTTTCCTATTCTTTTATCAAGTCCCATTGCATAAGCAACAAGATCAATATCAGCACCAACTTTTTCACATAAATCAGAAATCATATTTATGAAGGATATCTTTGTTGCAAGGAATGCATTTGATGCATGTTTTATTATTTCAGCAGTTTTAATATCTGTAATAACCTTTTCACAATCAAAATCCTTATATATTTCCAAAAGGATTTCCTTTGCCCTTTCACTTTCAACGCCTATTACAATTCTATCAGGATTCATAAAATCATAAATTGCTTTACCCTCTCTTAAAAATTCAGGATTTGAGGCAACATCATAAGGAACATTTCTTTTTAAATACAATCTCATAATTTTTTTAATCCATTCACAGGTATTTACAGGAACAGTTGATTTTTCAACAATCAAAGTGTATTTTTCAAGATTTGTTGCAATCTCTCTTGTAACTTCTTCAACATAAGATAAATCTGCAGAGCCATCCTCTCTTTGAGGTGTTCCAACACATATAAAAAGAACATCACATTTTGAAACAGCTTCTTTTATATTATTTGTAAAAAAAAGTTTTTCAAAGTTTTTTCTGAGCATTTTTTCAAGACCGGGTTCATAAAAGGGAGGTTCACCTTTAATAAGTTTTTCAATCTTTTTTGAATCCTTATCAACCCCATATACATAAAATCCCTTATCAGCAAAACCAACTGCTGTTACAAGACCAACCCTCCCAACACCTATTACTCCAATTTTTGTTTCTTTCATAAAGATTTAATTATAATTATTTGAAGTTTATAAAATCAAACTATTATAATTTTTAACTTTATGAAAAAATTTTTAATATTTTTTTTAATTTTGAATGCGTATGTTTTATTTTCCTATCCTTTGAGTACTTTTCCTTCAAAAAAATCTGAAACCGCATTAAAAAAGGATATAAAGATAAGAAGGAAAATTTCAAAATTCAATTCAAGCAGAATTAGAAAAATTCTTGAATTTAAGGAAATTTATAAGGATGAAAAGATAAAAAGGCAAAATGATACTGCAAAAATTCATATACTTGCAATAAGGGTTGGTTTCAAAAAAGAAGAGCCTGATGATCCATTAACAACTGGAAATGGATGGTTTAATTTAAAGGGCAATCTTGATTCAATTGGTGATACAAATTCTTTATTTTATGAACCACCCCATGATAAAAAATATTTTGAAAATGTCCTTGAATCTTTAAAATCATACATTTCTGCAATCTCCTATGGAAAGATAAAAATAGAATATACTGTTAAGCCTGATAAAAATGATTCTTTTTATATTTTACCATATCCAATGAGATATTATGGTGATACTCTCAATTTTGATATAGGTCTTGTTAAACTTTTTAGGGATGCACTCTTTTTAGCAGACCAAGATACAAGTATCAATTTTGATGATTTAAATAAAAATGGAATAAGAGATCATTTAGAGGGGATAAAGGATGTTATAATAATCTTTCATGCAGGAAGCACATGGCAAACAGATATATTCTGGGACACACCTTTTGACATAGCAACTGTTACAATTCCTCAGGGTGCCCTTGAATATTATTTGGGTTCTCCTTATATTTTATTAAACAATCAATCTGATTCAATTGCTGGTGGAATAATATTACCTGAAACAGGTTCTCAAGATGGCTTCTTTGCAAAACTTCAGGGTCTTCTATTTCATGAGTTTGGTCATGATGCCTTTTATTTAACAGATCTATATGATATTTATGGAAGGTCAACAGGTGTTGGTGCATGGGATTTGATGGGTGCAGGTGGATGGTCTGAAATAATTGCAAAAACGCCAGATGGTGATACTTTAAGAATTTCTGGAATAATTCCAAGTTTTTATGGTGCATGGACAAGGCTCTGGATAGATTATACGATGAGATTTATGCCAAGAAGATATTTTGATCCTGATGCATGGAACTATTATGATCCTCTATGGGGTTTTGGATTTTTGGATGGTTTAATAGATACAATAGAGGGTTCTGGTTTTGATTCAATAATAAAGATTTATCCTTCAACACCTTATGTTTCTGACACAATTAATTATTTACCTGATACAGTTTTTGGAACAAGAATTTTAATGATTCCTATTGATTTAAGGGAATACTTTCTCTGTGAGTTTAGAAAAATAAATCTATATGATTCATTAAAATATTTCAAAAAAGGAGGAGTTTTAATTTCTCCTTTTGGTAATTACGATTTTGTTTTGCCATCAGGTGGCTTTTTAATATGGCATATTGATGAAGAAATTGTTTATAACTATTACTGGGAAGTGAATTCAAATGATATTCATAAGGGAGTTGATATTGAAGAGGCTGATTGCATTCAGGATCTTGATAGATGGACAGAATATCCATATACTTGGTTTGGTTCAAAATTTGACCCATTTTATAAAGGAAATAATGATAGATTTGGAACATTTACATGTCCTTCATCAGAAAGCTGGAATAAGGGGAAATCATTTGTAGAGATATCTGAGATAGGCAGTTCTTCAGGTGAATATATGAATGCAAGATATAAAAGGGATATTTATTTAAAACCCTTTCCAGTTTTATGTGATATAAACTTTAGAAATTCAGGTTATTATTTTAATGAAACTTTTATAAATTTTCTTGATATAGATTCAGATGGAAATGGAGAATTTATTTTAACAGGAAATTTAACACATGGATTTTATGGAGATACTATAAGTGGGGGAAAAATTTATGTTTTAAAAAATGATGGAACAAATTATGGAAATACACCATATATTGATTTACAGAATGAAGAGATAATGTTTCCTCCCTCTTTTTATGATTTTGATAATGATGGGATATATGAAATTGTTTTTGCAACTGATAGATGTTTAAGGGTATATTCACTTAGAAAGCCTTCACCACAAATCTTTCCCGGATTCCCAATTTATTTTTCAAAAATAACTTCACCCCCTTTAATTTATAATTTTATAGAAAACAATGAAATAATATTTTCCTGTGAAGATGGAAATACTTATATTTTAAATCCATTAAATCTTTCTTATAAACTCTTCTTTACAGCAAACCCTGGAAAAGGTCTTGCAATAGTAGAAGAGGAAAATGATAAGTATCTTGTAATTTTAAATGAGAATGGTGTCTTGCATTTAATAGATAAAAATTTGAGGGAAAAGGAGAAATTTCCTTTATTTTCACCGAGTTTAATCTCTACAAATTCACTACCTCTTGTTGCAGATTTTGATTCTGATAATGAATATGAGATAGGGGTTTTAAGAGGAGATGGAAATTTTTATATAGTAAATTTAAATGGGGAAATTGAAGGTGAAAAAAATGTTGGAGAAGGGATTTTTTCTTCTTTATCACTAATTGATTTTGATAAAGATGGATATTTTGAAATATGTTTTATAAAAGGTGATAGTTTAATAGTTTTAAATCACAACGGAAGTTATGCAAATGAATTTCCATTAAAAATAAAAGGGGATAAATTTTTAAGTCCTTACAGCATTCCTTTAACCTTTTATTTTAAAAATAAATTTTCAATTTCCTATCCAGAATTTTCCAAATTCTCTCAAATTTATGAAGATTTTAAAAAGGATCCTTATTTCCCATTACATATTCCAAATAATGGAAATGCAATTTTAACTGATATAAATAATGATGGTAAATATGAAATATCAGGATTTTCAAAATATTGTGAGGTTCATGTATTCAATTTAAAAATAGATTCCATTATTTTTCCTAAAACAGGCTACGATAATCAGAATACATCCTTTTTCAAAATTCGTTTAACCCCATTAAAAAGAGAAGAAAAGGAAAGAGTTTATATATATCCGTCAATTTTAAAACAAAATAGAGCAACATTAAGAGCATTTTTTGAGAATTCAGGTTATTTAAAAGTGGAATTCTGGACATTTTCAGGAATAAAATTAAAGAATAACAAATTTTTTATTAAAGGGAATGAATTTAATGAATTTGATATTGACTTAAGTGATTTTGGTTCAGGAATATATGTTTTGAGATGGGAATTTGGTAAAAAGAAAGGCTTCTTTAAATTCTCAATTGTGAAATGAAAGTTCTCATTGTAATTCCCACATATAATGAAAGAGAAAATGTTGAAAGGATAATAGAAGAAATATTTAAATTTTTGCCTTCTGCAAACATTTTGATTGTTGATGATAATTCACCTGATGGAACTTCTGAAATTGTAAGGGAAATAATGAAAAAGGATAAAAGGGTTAATTTAATTTTGAAGGAAAAAAAAGAAGGACTTGGAAAGGCATATAAGACAGGTTTTAAATGGGGAATAGAAAAAAATTATGATATAATTATTCAGATGGATGCAGATTTTTCCCATTCACCAGAAGTTCTTCCTGAATTCATAAAGGAAATAGAAAAGGGATATGATTTAATAATAGGTTCAAGATATTTAAATGGAGTAAGCGTGGTAAATTGGCCGATTAAAAGGCTTTTACTTTCATATTTTGCCAATGTTTATGCAAGAATATTAACAGGTGTTCCTGTAAGGGATTTAACAGGTGGATTTAAAGTATGGAAAAGGGAAGTTTTAGAAAATCTTCCATGGGAAAAAATAGATGCAGAAGGTTATGGATTCCAAATAGAAACAACATTTTATGCTAAAAAACTGGGATACAGAATAAAAGAATATCCAATAATTTTTATTGAAAGAAGGGTTGGTATTTCAAAGATGTCAAAAAAGATAATATTTGAGGCCTTTTTTCTTGTTATAAAACTTTTCTTTTTAAGATTTTTAAAGGGGAGGTAAAGATGAAAATACCAATATTAAAATTATTTAAAAAATCTCCTTTTAAACCATTAAGATTTCATATGGAAAAATCTCTTGAAACTTTGTCTTTTTTGAAACCACTTTTTGATTACCTTTCAGAGGGGGATTATGAAAAAATTGAAGAGACTGCTGAAAAGATATATAAACTTGAACATGAATGTGATAAAATAAAAGATGAGATAAGGGACCATTTACCAAAAACACTTTTTCTTCCCTTTGCAAGAACAGATTTTTTATCATTAATTCATGAGCAGGATGAGATTCCTGATAAGGTTGAAGATATAGCAGTTCTTCTTACTCTAAAAAGAATTAGGATGCCAGAGGAGATAAAGGAAGAATTTTATATATTTCTTGAAAGAGTTCTTGAAACAGTAAAACAGGCTGTTGAAATAGTTAAAGAGATGGATTTAATTCTTGAATCTTCATTTTCAAAGAAAGAGGTAGAAAAGGTGCATTCACTCATTGATTTACTTGAGGAGATGGAATGGAAGGCTGATAAAAAGGCTTGCAAGGTTACAAAAATAATTTTGTCTCTTGAAAATAAACTTTCATTTGTTGAGATGTTATTATGGATGAACATAATAAAGGAACTTTCAACCCTCGCTGATCATGCTGAATCAATGGGGAAAAGTATAAGACTCATGATTGCAAAGGTTTAAAATGTTTATCTGGATAATCCTTTCATCTTTAGCAGCAGTTTATATGGCATTTGTTTTAGGAGGAAATGATGCCGCAAATGCAGTTGCAACTTCTGTTGGTTCAAAGGCAATAGATTATAAAAAGGGTGTTATAATAGCAGCAATTTCAAATCTTATAGGTGCTTTACTTGTTGGGGGTCATGTAACCCAAACAATCGGCAAGGATATTGTTAAAATAGAATATTTTGTTCAATACAGAAATTTATTTATTCTCGGAATGTTTTCCTCATTATTTTCAGCAGGTCTATGGGTTCAAATTGCAACCCACTTGGGGATGCCAATTTCAACAACCCATTCAATAGTTGGCGCAGTTATTGGATTTGGTTTATTTGCTGGAGGAATAAGTTATGTATACTGGTTAAAAATTTTAAAGATATTTTTATCCTGGGTAATATCTCCAATTTTGGGCGCAATTGTTGCCTTTTTTATTTTCAATTTTGTGAGATTATTAATTCTTGATGCAAAAGACCCTTTTTTAAATGCAAAAAAATATGGACCAATTTTATCTTCTTTTGTATTTATAATAATAACATTTTCAACAATTTATAAAGGACTTAAATTAAATGTGCCATTTTTTCAATCAGTAATTATATCTATTTCTTTTGCCTTTTTTGGATATATAATAACATGGTCATTTTTAAAAGAAAGAGAAGAGAAAAATGGAGTTTATTCAAAAGTTGAAAAACTTTTCGGAGTCTTACAACTCCTAACAGCTACATATATGGGATTTGCTCATGGTGCAAATGATGTAGCAAATGCAATAGGTCCTGCTGCTGCAATATATTCAGTAATGAAAGGAACAGGAAAAGAATTTTTTATCCCGATCTGGCTTTTATTCTTTGGAGGATTTGGACTTGCAGTTGGAACTGCTCTTTTTGGATATAAGGTGATTAAAACTGTTGGTGAGGAAGTAACTGATATAACTCCAACAAGGGGCTTTTCTGCTGAATTTGCTGCTGCAACAACAGTTTTGATATTCTCAAAACTCGGTTTACCAATCTCAACAACTCATACAGTTGTTGGTGCTGTTATAGGAATTGGGATTGCAAGGGGTATGGCAAGCTTAAATTTAGGTGTTATAAGAAATATAATTTTATCATGGATGTTTACTGTCCCTGTCTCTGCAATTTTATCAGGTATAATTTTCTCAATTTTGAAAATATTTTTGACTCTCTAAAATTAAAGTTCCAGTGCATTCTTTTTCTTTACTATTTGAGGAAGTAATTTTTTAAATCTTTCTTTTGTTTTTAAAATCCATTCTTCAAAATGTTCTTTCATTTTTTCCTTTGTCCACCTATTTTCATTTAAATCCTTTTCATCAAAATAAAAACCATTTTCTCTTAAATAGCATGGTGTTAAGCATACAGGGCACCTGAATTTATTATTTTTTAAATGCTCAAAATTTTTATTATAATCTACTGGACATTTGTCAGAAATAGTTGATTCATAAGGTTTTTCTTCAAAATTCAAAATTTTATTTATTCCTTCATCAACTTTATATAAATTCTCATCAAGTAAAACTTCTCCTGGTCCTGCACCAAATAAAATGAAACTATCTATAATCTTATATCCTAAGGCAAGCAAAAATATGTTCATAAAGGGAATTTGAAATTGGTCCCAATCAATAGGGGATGCAACACCAATACTTATCGCAGGTTTTATCTTTAAATCTTTTATGATTTCATAAATGCATAAAAATCTATCAATAACCATTTTTAATTTACCCGGGATTGTTAAAACATAAGTTGGTGCAATTAAGATTAATGCATCATTTTTAGTAATTTCATCAATCAGTTTGTAAAGGTCATCATTTAGTTCACATTTTTCATTTTTGAAAACACATCTCATGCATCCGTTACATTCTTTTATTTCAAAATCTCTTAAAAATATTAAATTTACTAAAATTTGAGAAAAATTTTTCTTTATATAATTTCCAATTGTTTCACAATTCCCTCTTTTTCTTTCAGAGCAGACTAAAACACCAATTTTCATTTCAAATTTATCATTATTTTATTTTTTTCTTTCTTAAAAGTTCCATAAATTTCATTTATATTGAGTAAATTAAGAAAAGGATATATTTTATTCTCTAAAATGAATTCATCAGGAATAGTATTTGCAAAATAATCTTTTAGAAATTCCAAGAATTTAATTCCATCAAAATAAAGAAAGAGGTTCTCTTCTTGCGGAAAATCTTTCTTTTTCTTACCTTTATTTAAAACTGAAATTTCATCTCTTAGAATATCAAGGGAAGAGGATATGTAAAAATCATTTCTAAAATTGAAATATCCAATAAAATCTTCATTATTTTTACCTATAAAAAATTTATAATAAATACCTTCTTTTTTTCCTTCTATTTTATCTCCACCTTCTTTTGAAATTTCCGAAATGAAGGAATTGAAAGACCTTTCCATTTCATTTCTTTTTTCAATTTTGATTAAAAATAATGGAACATAATAATCTCCAAGATATTTCAAACCATTAAAGGAAATTGCAAAACTCTCTCCAATATCCTTTAAAAGATAAAAGTATTTTTCAAAAAATTTTTCAATTTTCTCTTCTTTCTTTTCTTTTATAAACCTTTCAATTTCTTCTTTTAAATTGAAATTTTTAAAGGATATATAAAATACATGATCAGGTGGAAATTCTAAATTCCTTAAATCAGGTTCTAAATTCTTTAAAATTTTTCCAAAAAGATGAGAAGGCTCTTCAATTAAAAATGTAAATCCTTCATTTTCCTTATAGTAAAAAATGAACTTTTCTGCCTTAAAAAGAACCCCTTCTTTTAAATATGCACCATATATTAAGATATTTTCTGGAAAATCTCTCTTATAAAATTTTTTAAATCTTTTTTTCTCTTTTTTCAAATGTTCAATTATCTCTTTAAGCAAATTTTCATTATTTGAAATTACAATATACTTTTCAATTAAAAAGAGACCAAAATTTTCTCTTAAAAATGTATAAGGAACCCCTAAAAACTCTTTTTCAAATCTTATCAAATTATAAATTAAATTTATAAAAATTCCCTCTGGCTCTAAAACTATTAAATACCCATTTTCATAAAAGCCAATCCCCATCTTTTTAAAAATTCTTATAAAATCTCTTTTTATAATCTCATCCCTTAGTTTCTTAGAAATCCCGAGATATAGAAGTAAATCTTCAATTATACCTTTATTTTTAATAGTATCAATAAGTCCATTTTTATTCAAGTTTTCTAAAATCTTATCCATATCATCAAAAACAATATATGCATTTACACCCTTTGTAAAAATATCTTCAATTTCTTCAATCTTCCATGCAGCAGAAGGGATTCTTTTATAAAAGATAAAGAATAAAATGAGGATTAAAAGGATGATTATAACTGGGATAAATATATAAATTAATCTTTTCATAATTACCTCCTTTTACTTAAAAAATTTTCTAAATTTCCATATTTTTCTAAACTATCTTGCATCATCTTTTTATAAATTTCTATTTTTTTAATCTCCTCTCTATAACTTTTTATATCATTAAAAATTTTCTCATTGAAATTATAAGGACAAAGTAAATAAATTATTCCCTCTTCTATTTCCTTTTTAAAATTATATTTTGATAAAGCAGCATGTAAGAGTTCATGAATTATGATATCTTCAATTATTGAATACTTTTCAAGCAAATTTAATGGTGCGAGTTTAATCGTATCTTTTTCTATATATCCTCCATAAAAGGGCTTTATCTTTAAATTTTTTGTAAAATTAAAATAATCAATCGTTTCTTTAATTACGAAATAGTTATCAATCTCAATTCCATTTTCTTTACAGATTCTTTCAAATCTATAGAAGGCGTTTTTTAAATAAGGTAAATATTTTTCACCACTTATTGAATAAAAAACAAAATTTTTATCCTTAAAAACTTTATATTCAAATCTTAATTTTTTTATTTCTACATCTTTAAAATAAAAATTTATTATTTCTTTGTAATTAAAACCCTTTAATGCCATAACTTTTGCACCTTTCTGACACATCCCAATTCCATGCCCAAGTCCTTTCCCTTCAAAAATGTAAAAATTTTCATCCTCATATAGATTAAATAAATTTGATTTTAAAGTATTCCATCCATATTTTCTTGAAATCATATTTCTGAATCCCCATCCAGAAATTTCTCTATTATTTAATAGAATTTTTTTAATTCTGCCACTTTCTCCAATTTCAATTATTTTTAACTTACCAATTTTCCTTTTTTCTATTTTAAATATCCATTTAGAATTTTTACTATTCTGACAGTATGTATCAACTTTTGCTTCAACATATGGAATATTTAAATCAAATATTTCTTCAGGTGAAGCAGTAAAGCCACCACAACAGGAGGAATAAAATGGTTCAATTAATTTCCCATTATATGTTAAAACTTCTCCATCAGTTTCTATTACTGCTTTTCTTGAAACTGCTGTTTCATCCACAATTCCCCTATAAACCTGACAATGGGTTAAATCACAAAAATCATAATCTTCATGTCTTTTTGAAAAAAGGACAAATGTTCTTGATAGAAGTGCTTGTGCCTTTAATGCTTCAAGATAGGAAGTCCCGATTTCTGCCACGATAACAGAGAAAAGGTAATCCCTTAAATTTATATGATTTATTATAAAAAGTTCGTCATTTTTTGCATATATTCTTATTTTCCCTCTGTATTTTCTTCTAATATTTTTGCTTTCTATCAAAATTTCATCTGGAGAGACTATGAAAAACTCATTTTTTATAAAGCCATTTACCTTAATTTTATCTTTATTATAAATTTTTACAAAATACTTATTATTTCCTGAATGAACATAAATTTCCTTTAAATTGTATTTTGATAAAATTCTAACAGAAATTTCTTTTGTTAAATCAAAGGGTATTAAAAATAAAAATATTATTATTTTATTCAAGGCTTTTTAATATCTTTTTTGCAAGCGGTGCTGCATCCTTTGAACCCTGCCCTTTTTTTAAAAAAACTATTATTCCAATTTTTGGATCATAATATGGATAATATCCTGCAAATATTGCATGGGTTCTCCATCCATTTAAATGTCTTGGTGTTCCTGTTTTTCCTGCCATCATATCTTTATAATTTGCATAAATTCCTGTCCCTTCCTTACATACCCCCCTTAAACTCTCCTTTAGAATATTTAAAGATTTATATATTGGCAACCTATATGATAAATTATTTTTTTCCTTTATCCATAATGGAATATATATTCCATCTCTTGAAATTGAAAGAATTAAAGAGAGCATTGAAGATAGTGTCATTTTTACATATCCCTTTTCTCCAAGTGCAAGGTCTATTAAATCTTTCTTTTTTAGAGGCACTTTTATTTCATTTAAGACTTCTCCTCCAACATTGGCTACGGAAAGTTCGTTTAATTTTAAAATTTCAAAATATTTTTTAAAAAGATAGGGTTCTATTAAAAGGGAAGCCTTTGCAAAGAATATGTTGCAGGAATTTTTTATTGCATCTCTTATATTCTGTTTACCATGTCCTCCTTTTAACCAGCATTTAATCTTTATTTTTTCATTATTGAGTTCTAAAAATTCTTCACCCTTGCAATCAAAATAAGTATTTTCATCAATTATATTTTCTTCTATTAAGATTATTGCAGTTATAATTTTAAAAAATGAACCGGGTGGCAAAAGGGTTTCAAAACAAAGTTTTTTATTATGATAATCGATTATTTTACCAGTTTCTACATCAGCAATTATAAATGCACCATTATCCCCGATTTCTTTTTTTATACCAAGAATGTTTAAAAAAACTAAGAGAATAAAGATTTTATTCACTTATCTTAATTATATATTCATCAGAATGGGCAAATATATCAGGGAAATACATTAAACTTCCCTTTGCAGGCATCACATGATATCTTCCCGGCAGATATGCTCTTAAAATGTATGAGAATTCATGTTCTCCTGGATAAATTCTTGTTAAAAAGAAGGCAATCCTGTCATCATGTATTTCTTCTCCTACCCAATCCCAATACCATTCGTAATGATAACCTGTATAATTTCTTTCCCCTTCAATAAAAAATCTTTCCCTTTCTTTTTCAACCTCACAGCCTGCCGGTAGTGGATCTTCAAGCATAAAGTAATCCATTTCTTTATCATTTAAAACTTTTATCTTTACAAATAGATAATCTCCTTTTTTAACCTCTCCATAAAAAGGCACTTTTTTATATACAATTTTTCCACCTTCTTTTACTCTTTGAAGCCTCCATATTTCCTTTAAAACCTTAAATTCTGCTCCACCTGCCCTTATATTCTCCTCTGTTGAATAATATTTCACAAAGAAAGAATAAAGGAGTTCGCCTTTTCCGGATTTTTCAAAAACTATTTTATTCTTTCCCTTCCTTAAAATATCAGAGGGGACAATTTTTGGTGAATTATATTCATTTATGTTTTCTTTCCTTATAGTATAATTTCCAAAATTTTTATTATTTATTCTTATATTTAAAGAAATATCAAAATCAAAAACCCCTCTTTTTTTCATATATTCACCAAGAGAAATTATTGATGAGGATGTTGCTATTGTTGAATGCCACATTGCACCTTTTCTTTTATTTAAAAGATAAATGGAAAGTTTTGTGCAGAACTCATCATTTGGAATGTATGAAAGGCTTGATAAAAGGGCATTTGATGTTGTATAAACTGGGTCAGCATAGATTGTCCCATGTCTTGATTTTAAAAACTTTTCCTCAAAATATATAACTCCATCAATATTTATAGCATTTTCCCTGAGTTTTGAAAAATATACTTCACCAATTTTTTTGTTTTCAGAAAGAATCAAAGAAATAATTGAGAGAATATAAGGACTTTCTATTTTTTCTTTAAAATATTTTTCAATATCTTCTTTTTTAATTTTTTCATGTAAGGATAAAGAATAGAGCATAAATGCTTTATCATAATCACTTAAATTTTCTTTTTCTAAGAATTCTTTTAATTTCTTAATTCCCCTATTTATAACTTCTTCATTTACTTTATAGCCTGTTCTTTTCAAAAGACCAAGCCCATATAAAACATAAGCAGTATTAAATGGATGGGATTCATCATTTTCCCACCAACCCCATCCACCATCAGAATGCTGGAAGTTATAAAGTCTCTGGAGTCCCTTTTCAATCATCTTTGGTAGTTCCTGTGTAAATAATGGGTCTTTTATTCCTGCTTTTTCTATTATATCTTTAACAGCAACATCGGGTAAAAATCTGCTCATTGTCTGTTCAACACATCCGTAAGGATAACCTATTAACTCTTTTAATGAACAAAAAACCGCGTTGTGATATGAAGGAGAAATATAAAAACTGGAGGAAAAATTTTGAACTTCTTCAGGTATTTCAAATTCAAATTCATCTTTATCATTTGTTAAAACATTTGAAATTGATAAAATTCTATCCATTCCATGGGGAAGGATAGGAATCTTAAGATTCAATGCATCATAAGAGTTTTCTCCTTTTGCTATTAATGTAAATTCTGCAATTCCTGGATTTTTTGCATATATTTTGAAATCAACCTGTTTATTTCTTCCAGGTAAAATTTCACCAAGTTTTGTTTCATTTTTCCCAATGATTTCAATACCCTTTGCTTCAATTTTAACATTTATATTATCCTTTTTATCCTGATAATTATGAACTATCCCCCTTATTATAAGAGTATCCCTTTCCCTTATAAATCTTGGTAAGATAAGTCTTGCTAAAAGGTCTTTTGAAACCAAGAATTTATGTTCTTTTTCCCCAAATTTATCCCTTGTTATTGCCTTTACTCTTATTCTCCATGTTGTTAAATTATCAGGAAGTTTAAGAATAATCTCTGCCTCTCCATTTTTATCAGTTTTTTCTCTTAAAACACATAAAGCAAGGTCTTTGAATTCCTTTCTTATCATCATTTCTTCAGCAATTCCTTTTATCGCAAATCTTGGGTATCCTTCAAATTTTTCTTTAGCCATCATGAGAGGGAGTTCTGTACGTTGAAATGCACCTTCTTCATAATATTCTTCATAACTATAGAATCTCCAATTTATAGATGAATTAAAGGATGTATAAATTCTTCTTTTTGGATAAAAGAATGAAAAAATGTTTTCTTCAAAGGGATTTTGAAGGGAAAGAAGTGCTTCATCAATTACAAAAACAGAAATTTCTGTTTCGCAAGGTTTTCCCTCATAGTCCTTTACCTTTATTTTAATCTTTGCCATATCCTGTGGTAAATATTTATCTTTATCAAGTTCAAAACTTATATCCAGTTTATTCTTTTCATATTTTACTTTTATTTCTTTTTTATTCTCATAAAAGTTATTTTTGTTATTTCCCAGAACATGTATAAAAAAGTTGGGTGAATAATTTCCCTTAACTTTAATTTCAACAGTTCCCATATTTTTTTCAATTTTTAGAACACCCACTTTTTCAATTTTATAAGTTTCAACCGTATAAAACAAATATCCATTTTCAAAAGGTGAAAGTATTATCGCTTTAAAATTTTCACCGGGCTCATATTCTTCCTTTTCAGTTATGATCTGAACCCTGTTTTCTTTATATTCAAAGGCATATCCCTTTTCAGTTATCCAGATATAAGTATAATGGGTTATTAAATTTCCCTTTTCATCTTTAAATTCCGCATATATTTTTATATTTCCAGGTTTTTCTGCCTTCACCTTTAAAAATCCTTCACCTTCCTTTATTTTTATATTATATTCCTCTTCAAAAATCTTTATCCTGCACTCCCCCTCTTTTAATTTTTTATCTTCAAGGTCTTTAACATAGATATAAATTTGGATTTCCTCATCTTTTGAATAAACATATTTATTAGTTTTTAAATCAATAACATATCTTGTTTTTCCTGCTTTAAAGACTCCCTTTCCCATTTGTTCAATACCACTTTCATCTTCAACCCCTGCATCAATTATGTAAGTATAATATCTATCAATTTTAGGAATTTCATATTCATAAACCCATTCACCATTTTCATTTAAATTTCCTTCTATTTCCTCCATAAATTCAAGTGCCCAGTATTCTTCATAAAATTCCCAGTAATAAAAATATAAAGGTCTTCTTGAAATCCTCAATCTCACCTTACCATATGAAACCGGTGCACCAAAGAAATAATCACTTTTAACTTTTATTTTAACTTTTTCTCCTTCTGTTAAAACTTTTGGCTCCACATCCACTTTAACTGAAAATTCAGGCTTTCTATACTCTTCAACTTTAAATATTTGAGAAAACTCCTTATTTTTAATATAAACATTTATTATATAGGTTCCAAGAGCTGTATTTTCAGGTAAAATTAATGAATCTCCACATGTTCCAAGTTCATTCATCTTTAATTCTTTATCAAATAAAATGTTATCTTTTGGATTCAAAATTTTTACCCTTAAAGAGCCTGTGTATAAGTTATAATTTTCTCCCTCTAAAATCCTTGCAACTATTTTGAAATAAACTTTATCATTCGGTCTATAAAGTGGTCTATCTGTGTAAATATAAACTCTTTCAGATGGAAATTCTGCCCAGGGTGCATAGGATTTTGAAATTGCTATGCTTTTGTTATAAGAAAGAATTACATCAAAATGAGTATTTTCTTTCTCTTTCTTTTTAAAATAGAAAATTCCATTTTCGTCAGTTTTTCCTTCAATCAATATTTTTTCACCTGATTTAACACATACATCTGCTTTTTTTAATGGTTCTGAATTTAAAAGATTTTGAGCAAAGATATAGAAATTTTCATCATCCTCTTTTGTTATAAATCCAATATCAGTAATTATTAAGGGAACAAATTTCTGGCTCTTTCTGTTTGTTATTTCTATAAGATAAACTCCCTTCTCTTTTACAGGTATTTCAATATCCTTACTTATCCATTCATATCCAAAATCCTCTGTCCATTCATCAACAATTTCATATTCCTTTAAAGGTGCAGGAAATTCTTTTTTTGGCTCTTCCAGTTTCTTAATTCCAAAACTCTCTTTAATTTCTATCCTTTCTTTTTCTTTCACATTTCTTCTGAAATAATTTCTTATCCTCTTATTAGTTTCCCTTAATCCTTCTCCAAGGCTTTTGAATAAATTTGGTTTTCTTTCTTCCTTTATAAAAGGGTATTGTATATCTTTTGATTTTTTAAATATTTCATAACCTTCTTCAATTTTATAAACTCTTATAACTCCCTTTCCAATATTATATCCACTTATATAAATCTTTGGTTTTTCACCTTCCAAATAAATAGAACTGCTTAAATAAAAACTTATGATTATGTTTAGAAACATTTTTCACCTCCT
>JBDRZD010000027.1:0-26276 GCA_039803745.1 Caldifarciminota bacterium | reverse complement strand
AATTGGTTATAATTTAAAATTTTAAACAAGGGGGTGTATATGATAGCTCTCTTATTTATTTTAATGACCTATAATGCAAAAATTTTTATAAAATATCCTTTTAAATATGAAAGATTTTCACCAGACAACTTGTGAGAATTGCTATGGATATGTAGAAAATAGTGTTGTTACAAATACGAAAGTTAAAGTTAAAATTTCAAGAAAAATTGATAAAATAATAAAGGAAAAAGATACAACTATGCTAACTCATTTCCACCTCGGGGGTGGAGATGGTAAATTTTTCTTTACCAGAGCTAAAATGTTATTGTATTTTACACTACTTGATTTCTTTCAAAATATTTTGTATAATTGTATGATTAAAAAATTAAAAGGAGATAAAAATAATGAAATGGGTTTATATTATTATAATAATAGGGAATTTCTATGAAAATAATTTTAAATTCAAGTTTTTCCAGAAAGAATATGAAATAATGCAATCCGCTTCAAATTTTGCTTATTCCTATCAAAATAACGAAGTAATTTCAAATAAATCAAGATGGAAAGATTTTGGAATTTATACTCTTGAATTCATTGCATCTTCACCTTTACCAGCTTTAGAGGCACTGCTTTATATGGTGAGTCTTTCATTGGGTGAAGGTGATATGTGTTCTAATGAGAAACATACTTTAAGCGAAGAGCTTCGTGAAGTAATAATATTGGGGAGCATTAACTCTGTTGTTATTTCTGGTACATGCGAGTTAATTGGCAGGCTCACAAAGAAAAGGGGTAATTTTTTACATTCGGCAATTGGTACTTTTATTGGAAGTAGTATTACCTGTTGTGGTATGATGGGTTATTCTTTTTATCGTAAGTATGAGATATCAGATATATTGATACTTTCTTTTGCTGCTTTAATAGGCACTGTTCCTCAATTATGTGGAGTAATTGGTTATAATTTAAAATGTCATAAATAAAGAACTTATAAATAAGGGAATATATTTTGCAATTTTAAAAGGGAAGGAGAAAAAGGTTAAAAAGTTTGCTGTTTTAAGATAAATCCTTACCAGTTAAAATGTTATGATATTTTTAACACTCTCTAATTTCTTCTATACACAATTTGCAAATTTATAAAATTTACCTTTCGTATTTTAGTCCTATCCTTATTCTCTCTAATCTCCCTTCACTATAAAAATTTTCTGGAAGAAAGCCACCAGAAATTAAAAAATCCATTTTACCTTTTTCTGTTTCTGTTCCATTATAATTTCTTTCTTCTTTTAAATTTAAAAGACCATAAAATAAAGGATAAATTTCTAAAAAAATTCTTATGTTTTTGAATATTTCTTTTTCTATTCCTATTATGAGAGGGAAACCCAAAAGATTTCCTGAGGAGTTTATTTCCTCAGAGATAACCGTTGAATCCCATTTACCAAAATAATAATCTTCTAAATAATAATCTGTTCTGGAAAAGAGTGTCCCAAACCCTAAATAGAAATCAAAATTTTTTGATAATATATAGTATAAAATGGAAACCTCAAGCCCTATTTCTTTAAAATCACTCTGAATACGAAAATATTCCCACATAGATTCATATTTACTTCTATAACCGCCTTTTATGAAATCTGGATTTACTCTTAAACCAATTCCTTTGGTTTTAAAAGAAAAACTTAAATTTATTCCTTTAGGAACTGCTTTTATAAAGGAATAATCTTCAGGGTAGTATGAATAATACCATGAATATACGGAATAATAAGAAAAGGTAAATCCGGCACCCATTCCAAAACTTGAAGAACCTGCCTCCCCTATGATTATATTTATTAAAAGTAATTTTAACATTTTAACCCTCCTTTTTTAGTTTTTAAATTATATAAAAAACAAGTGATTTATTCAAAAATAAATTTTTTTATATGTTTCATAATCACTTAAAACTCTGAATGTATACTTTCTTGTTTCCTCAAATGGACAGTCAATAAAGAATTGTAACTCATCTTTTATTATCCCTGTTTCTTTCCACTCTTTTATTCTATAAAATCCTGCATTATATGAAGCGATTGCAAGATAAATTTCTGGAATTGAATCTAAAAGAGAAGATAATATTTCAATTCCTGCATCAATATTTATATAAGGATTAAAAAGAGAATCAGAATCAAAATCTTTATATTTATCTATTTTTTTAAAGGTTTCTGGTAAAATCTGCATTAAACCCCTTGCACCTTTTGGACTTATTGCTTTTTCATTGAATTCGCTTTCCCTTCTTATAATTGCATAAACAAGATAGGGATCAATATTTTTTTCTCTTGCCTTTTCAAAAATAAATTCTTTATATGGTAGTGGAAAAAGCAAGATTAAAAGTTTTTTTGGGAAAAAAACAAGATTTTTCTCTTCTCTTAATATGTGATAAACCTTTCTTGCTATTTGAAGTGAATGATAATATCTATTTATTTCAAAAATCTTTTCTGAAGTTTTAATAAGAATATAGGGATCATCTTTTTTTTCTAAATAATATCTAAAAGATTCGTCAAGATTTAAATAACTTAAAATAAAAAGATCTTCATCAAATATCTCATCATTAAATTCGTCCTCTTCATACCAGAGTCCTATTTCTCTAATGCTAAAAAGGGATAGTGGTTCTATTTTATATATTTTTTCAAAGAAAATCTTATCCTCTGTGAATTTACCGAGAAGATATAATAAGAATATGTTCTTTTCATTTTTAAATTTTTCATAATTATTAAGAAATATAGAGCCATTTAAACTATAATCAATTAATATTTTTTCGCTCTCGTTAATTTTAGATTCTAAATCAGAAGGAACAAAAGCAGACTGGAGCATCAAAATTCTCGCCTCTTTCATTGCTATTTCCCTCAGATCTTCATATTCATAGGATACATTAAAAAATTCATTAAAACTTTCAGAAAATTTACCGAGATATTTATAGCAGAGCCCCTTTAATATTTTTGCCTTTTCATAATAAAATCTTTCAGAAGGCAAAACCTTTTCAAATTCTGAAATTGCCTTTTCATAATCTTTGAGTTTAAAATAGGAATAACCGATATAGTAATGTTTTAAATTGTTTTCTGATTTTTCAAAATATGGGATACAATTTTCAAATTTTTCTTTCAAAAAATAATATTTCCCCTTATAAAAATCCATATTGCTTATCAGATTTATTTCTTTTTCATCTAAAAGGTAAGGATAATTAACAATCAACTTTCTTAAAATTTTCTTATATTTTTCCTTGTTAATCTCTTTGTATATATCCTTTTTCAATTTTAAAGCCCTTTTAAAAAGATGAGATGGTAAATCATCTTCATAACTTTCAATTAATCTAAGCACTTTTCCATAATCTTTATTTTCAAAAAGAAATTCAGCATATTTTATTATTGCATCATAATAGAGTATTGAATTTTTGAATTCTTCAATTATTTTTTCATATTTACCCTCTTTAAAATAAAAAACATCATCCCTAAAAAAAACCAAAGAAATTAAAAAAAATAAAATCATCTATTTATATCCCTATGATTTATGCTTACACCGTATCCTTTTTCTTCAAAAAATTTTTTGATCTCCTCTCCTATTACAACGGATCTATGAGTCCCACCTGTGCATCCAAATCCTATCACAAGATAAATTTTTCCTTCTTTTTCATAAAGGGGCATAAGAAAATCAAAAATTTCTTTCAACTTATTTATAAACTCTATAGTTTCTTTTTTACTCATTACAAATTCTTTTACCTTCTTTTCTTTCCCATTTAATTTTTTTAATTCTTCTATATAATGGGGATTTGGCAAAAATCTTACATCAAATAAAAGGTCAATTTGACTGGGTAAGCCATATTTAAATCCAAAGGTTATAATTTCTATATGCATTTTTATCTTCTCTTCAAATATTTCCTTTAATTTCTTTCTTAAATCCCATATATTTAATTCGGAAGTATCTATTATAACATCTGATTTTTCTTTAATACTTTTAAGCATCTCTATTTCTTTATCAAGGGCTTCATTTAGTGTTAATCCACCTTTTTGAAGGGGATGGACTCTTCTTGTCTCTTCATATCTCCTCATTATTATTTCCTTTTTAGCCTCTAAAAAAATAAGCGTATATTTTTTATTTTTATTTCTTAAAATTTCAAGACTCTTCTCAAAATAATCAAAAAATTCCTCTTCTCTTATATCTATTGTCATTGCGATTTTCCTTTCTTCCTTTCCTTTCTTTTCAATTGTATCTAAAACCTCTGGTATTAAATTACAGGGGAGATTGTCTATTGTATAATAACCTGTATCCTCAAAGAACCTTAAAACACTGGATTTTCCTGCTCCGGATATACCTGTTATTATAACAAGTTTTTTCACTCTATTCCCCGTAAGTGCTTGACAGAGAAATAGCAGCTGAATAGCCTGATATTCCTGTTATTATAATAAGTTTTTTCACTCTATTTCTTTATAAAAATCTATCTCCTTTCTTTTTTCCATTATTTTTTTCTTTAAAATTTCCGATAATGATTTTGCAGAATGATAACCCTCTTTTTTTAATAAATAATCAAGGGCAACAATCTCAACTAAAACCGCAATATTTTTGCCGGGATTTAAAGGCAAAACAATATAAGGAAGTGGAATATCCATTATTTCCTCTATATTCTCTTTTAAACCTGTCCTTTCATAATCAAGATTTTCACTCCAATCAATTAATTTTATCTCTAAATCAATCCTTTTTGCATCCCTTATTGCCCTTATTCCATAAATTGATAAAACATCTATAATTCCAATCCCTCTTATTTCAACATAGGGATTAAAATAGATTTCTTCCTGTGCACATTTACCAAGGAGAAAACCATCAGGATGTCTTATTATTTTAATTCCGTCATCTGCAACAAGTCTATGACCCCTTGCAACAAGGTCAATTGCACATTCAGACTTACCTATTCCACTTCTTCCTGTAAAGAGAATCCCAACTCCATAAACATCAACAAGTGTTCCATGAATTATTGTATAGGGTGCAAGTTTTAAGGAGAGATAAAAATAAAGGGCATTCATAAAAGGTGTTGTATCCATCGGTGTTCTTATAAGGGGTATTTTCCTTTCACATAATTTTTGAATAAGATAGGGATCTGGTTTCAAATTTTTTGTAATAAATACAGCAGGAAAATCATATTTTACAAATCTATCAATTGCCTCTTTTCTTTCTTTTTCAGAAAATGAGGAAAGATAAAGATGTTCTGTTTCTCCTATTATCTGAATTCTTTCATATAGAAATATTTTTTCAAATCCTGCAAAAAGAAGACCAGGTCTATTTAAATTTGGAGTTGATACTTTTTTATCACATCCAAAAGAACACAAAATTTCAAGTTTCCATTTATCTTTGTTTTCTTCATAAATTTCTTTTATCTTAAGTTCCGGTTGTATTATTTTATATTCCTTCATCTTTTTCTTCTTTTTAACCTCTCTTCATACTTTTTTAATTGTCTTCCCATTTTTTCCTTTAATTCATCAATTGCATAAAAAAAATCATTTGATATACTCTCTGCCTTCAAAAATTTCCTGTTTACATCCACAAGAAATTCACATCTAAATCTTCCCCTTTGTTCTTCCACAATTACTTCTGCCTTATTTATTTTTTCACTAAACCTTTCCATTTTCTTGAGCCTCTTTTCAATATATGCTCTCATTTCTTCTGTTATTTCTACATTTCTTGATGTTATGGAAAACCTTTCCATATTCCCTCCTTTTTAAAATGTTTTCATAAAATAAGCATGAACTTCTTTCATATCTATTTTCTTAAAATTCTCAACATCACCAATAAACTCAAATTTCCCATCTTTAAGCCATGCTATTCTTGTTGCTACCTCTTCTGTAAATCCAAAATCATGAGTTACTGCTATGAATGTTCCTTTTATTTTACCCCATAATTCTTTTAAAAGATTCGTAATCTTAAGAGATGTTTCAGGATCAAGTCCTGTTGTTGGTTCATCAAGGAAGATATACTTAGCCTCATAAACTATTGCTCTTGCAAGTGCAACCCTTTTTTTCATTCCACCTGAAAGTTCAGAAGGATATAACTTTTCAATCCCTTCAAGTTCAACAAGTTCAAGCGCTCTTTTAACCCTCATCTCTATTTCTTTTTTTGTTAAATGAAAATGTTCTCTTAAAGGCAAAGCAATATTTTCAAAAACATTTAATGAATCAAAAAGTGCTGAACCCTGAAATACAAAACCTATATTTTTTCTTGCCTTTAAGGTTTCTTTGATATTCCCGTTCGTAATTTTTACATCATCAATGTATATTTCTCCTCTCTCCGGTTTTATAAGACCAACAATTGTTTTTATGAATACTGTCTTCCCGGAACCACTTTTTCCTAAAATCACAAGAAATTCATTATCTTCTATATTTATATTTATTCCTTTTAAAACTGGAAATTCAAAACTTACATAAAGGTCTTTTACCCTTATCATCCGTATATCAAAATTCCAATTAAATAATCAAATACCAAAATTAAAAGACAGGATGTAACAACTGCTTTTGTTGCTGAAATTCCCACTCCCTGAGCACCACCCTTTGTTTCAATACCATAAAAAGAACCTGAAAAGGATAGGATAATGCCAAATATGGATGCTTTAAAAAGTCCACCAAAAAGGTCTTTTGGTAAAAAGAAAAGTTTTGCTCCCCTTGCAAATGTCTCATAATTTGTTATACCTGTAAAATTTGAAATCCACATCCCTGATAAAATAGCAATGATATCAGAAATTATTGTAAGCATTGGTAATGCAAGCATGCCCGCAAAAACCCTTGGAAGAAATAAAAATCTATAAGGAGATATGCCCATAACTTCAAGAGCATCAATCTGCTCTGTTACCTTCATAGTTCCTATTTCTGCTGCAATACCAGAACTTACCCTTCCAGCAACAACAAGACCTGTTATAACAGGACCAAGTTCAATCATTACTCCTTTAGCAACACCAGCACCAAGGTATATCAGTGGAACAAAATCCCTTATTTGATATGCAGTCTGAACTGAGGCAACCATACCCAAAAAAGCTGAAATGAATATTACAAGGGGTAATGAATTTAAGCCTATTTCATATATTTGAAATATTATTTCTTTTTTAACTTTATTTATTTCTTTTAAATAAAAAATCATTTTTATAAAGGAATTTACAAAACCACCCATTTCATAAAGAAGAGAGTAAATTATCTTCATAGAAATTCAGTCTCTCCCCTTTCAAGAGAAGATAAATTAACAAATTTCATGTATTCTTTTATAAATCCTAATCTAACAGTTCCTACAGGACCATTTCTATTTTTACCAACAATTATCTCTGCAACCCCTTCTTCTGAAGTATAAGGCTCATAAAAATCTTCTCTAAATAAAAATATCACCATATCTGCATCCTGCTCTATTGCTCCTGATTCTCTTAAATCTGCGAGTTGAGGTCTTTTATCCGCTCTTTTTTCAACTTCTCTTGAAAGTTGAGCAAGTGCTATAACAGGGATATTGAGTTCCATTGCAAGTGATTTTAATGATGCTGAAATATAAGCAATCTGCTGCTGTCTTGTTTCCATTTTTGGTGCTTCAATAACCTGCAAGAAATCAATAAAAACTGCAGAAAGGTTATATTCTTTACATGCCCTTCTTGTTTTTGCCCTTAATTCTTGAAGGGAAATTTTAGGGGTATCATCAATATAAATTGGAGCAGATTTCAGTCTTTCAGCTGCTTCTGAAAGTTTTAAAAATTCCTGTGGTGTTATTTCTCCTTTCCTTAATTTTTGCATCTCAATATTTGATTCCATACATAAAAGCCTCTGAACAATCTGATCTTTTGGCATTTCAATACTGAAAAATCCAACAGGCTTACCAAAATCAGCGGCTAAATTCTTCATTATGTTTAAAGCAAAACTTGTTTTACCCATTGCAGGTCTTGATGCAATCACAATAAAATCACCTTTATGAAAACCAGTTGTTAAAAGATCAAGTTCATGAAAACCACTTGGAAGTTCAACCCCCCTTCCCTCCATTATATGGGTGAGTTCTTCAAAAAAGGGTCTTAAAAGGTCCTTTAGATGAATAAATCCCCCTTTTAATTTATAAGCTCTTATACCAAAAAGCATTGCATCTGCTTCATCAAGAATTTCTTCTGCCTCTTTCTTTTCATCATAACATTCTTTCATTACTTTATTACATATTTCAATAGTTTTTCTATATAGAAATTTTTCTATTATTATCTTTGCATGCTCCTCTATGTATTCAGGGTTTATAACTTCTTCAAGTAATGTTGCAAGATATGCTGCTCCACCTGCTTCTTCAAGTTTACCCCTTCTTTCAAGTTCATCTTTAACAGTTAAAAGATCAGGTATCCTTTTTATTCCTGCTGCACCCTCTGCTATATCTCTTATAACCTCAAATATTATTCTATGATTTGGTTGATAAAATACTTCAGGAGTTAGCATTTCAAGCCCTTTATAAAGAGCCTGCTGGGAACTCATCATAGAGCCCAGAACAGCCATTTCAATATCAATTGCGTGTGGCTCTGTACGCGCTTCTTTAATTTCTTTCATTTTTAAAATATTCAATCACTTTTTCAATTCCTTCTTCAAATTTTGTTTTTGCCTCCCATCCTAAAATTTCCCTTGCCTTTTTTACATCAAGATAAATCCTGTAAACCTCCCCTTCCCTTCTTGGCTTATATACAGGCTCTTTTTTATAATTTGTCCTTTTTGATAAGACTTTGAAAATTTCATTAACTGATAATGGAATACCACTTCCTATATTTATTTTAAAAGAGACTCCATTTTCTTTAAAAATAAATTCTGTTGCCTTTAAATTTGCCTCTGCAACATCTTCAACATAAACAAAATCCCTTGTCTGTTCTCCATCACCATATATATAACAGTTTTCATTTTTTAGCATTCTATAACCAAATATTGCAATAACTCCTGCTTCTCCAAAAGGGCTTTGCCTTGGTCCATAAACATTTCCATATCTTAAAGAAATATAATTTATTCCATATTTTTCATGATAATAATCTAAATATTTTTCAAAAACCATTTTTGAAAATCCATAAGGTGAAAGGGGTAAAAGATAATGCTCTTCTGAAACAGGATTATTTAAGGGCTCTCCATATATTGCTCCACCTGAAGAAGCAAATATAAACTTTGAAACTCCATATTTTCTTGAAAGTTCAAGTAAAATCATTGAACCATAAACATTATTTATAAAATCCTCATAGGGATTTTGAATTGAAACATTTACAGATGTTTGGGCTGCATGATGGTTAATAATGTCAAATTTATTCTCTTTAAAAATTTTTTCCATTTTCTCTTTATCCCTTATATCAACTTCATAAAAAATAGCATCTTTTGGAATAAATTCTTTTCTTCCCGTGGATAAATTATCAACAATAAAAACCTTATACCCCTTTTCAATATATTTTTCAGCAACCCATGAACCAATAAAACCTGCTCCTCCTGTAAGTAAAATTTTCATAGTAAAATTTTTTTACAAATTTCTTTTCTATCTTTTATCTTTATTTCTAAAAAATAAATTCCTTTTTTAAGGTTTTTAAACTCAAACTTTTCACCTTTTTTCACACATTTTAATTTTAAACTATTTAAACATCTTCCTGCAACATCATACACCTTTATTTCAACATCTTTTAAATCCTGATAGAAAATTATATCTTTTTTAAAGGGAAAATTTATAAAAAATTTTTCAGAAATAAGGTTAAATTCATTGAGTGGAGGTATTCCGCTTCTATAAATTATGATATTTGTATCGCATAACTCATTACCTCCATAATCAGAAAAATAAATGGAATTTATATAGACAGTATCATATGGAGAAATTGATGGGGGAGAAATTTCAAAGTTAAAGAAAACAATCAAAATGTTTTTATTAAATATTATCTCGCCAATCTTCCCATTTCCTGAAACCCATGTATGATTTTTTGATAATTTAAAAGCATGGTCTATATTCAAATTTGTAATTTCTCTATTCATTTTTAAATCTTCTGAAAAATAAAAAACCACAAAATCATCATAATCAAGATTCATATTTTTATAATCATTCTCATATAAAATTATTGAATCACATTTAGGAATTTTTTCATCAAATGTCCCTTCAATTATTGCAAATCCATAAGCAGGATTACCAAGTGAGTCCTTTAAATAAATTCCTGATGGATATATTGTATCACCCTTATAAATTAAAGGGTTAGCAGAAGGAATCAGGTTTATTATAAGGGAACATGGATTTATCCATTCTGCATTAACAGAGTCTCCAAAAGTATGTCCGGAAGATAATTTAAGAACAAGATTTATGTCAACTGTATCAAAGTCAGGCATATTTGTATTTTCATTAAAAACAACTATTAGGTAATCATCCTGATCAATACCATTTTCTTTAATCTCCCCATCAGAAGCAATACTTTTTTTAATCTTTGGACCTCTTACATCATCAAAACTCCCCTCAATTAAACAATACGATTCATTATAAAAACCAAACCTATCTTTTATCTTTGCTTTTAAAGTATCTCCAACTGAAACTGTTGGATAATTGTTTCCTGAATAGGAAAGAAAAATTGTTAAAGTATCACCATATTCATTCCATTCTGCTCCCCCAAAATCCCCGTATATATTCAGCCATGAATGGTTATTTGAAAGTGGAAAAATTGAATCAACATTAAATTTATTTATTTCTGGTTTTTCTGTTGGTTCATCAAATACAATAATAACCCTATCATCAGGATCTTTACCATTCATTTCATCTTCACCATCAGAGGCAATTGCCTTTATTAAATAAGGACCAACTGAATCATAATGGTAAAAAATCTTTAGGGAATCAAAATTAAAGGGATTTATTTGTGAATAGGGATAGATTTCAAGCATATACTCAAAATATTTTTCACCCTGATTTATTCCTGAATAATTTAAAATTATTGAATCGGCATAGGGAATTGAATTCCATGAAATTGTATCAGGGGAAAGGGAATCAGAAAATGTTCTTACCTTAAATTTTACATCCCCACCATTTTTAAACATTTTAAATTTTTCATAAACAGGGTAAGAATTTCCCTTTTTAAAGGAAATAACAGAGGAAATTAAAAAAGCATTTTTTGGAAAAACAGAATATAAAATCTGTGGCTCATTTTCTGTTCCTATATAAAAATGACCATTTTTTATATAAGAAATGCATTTTGGATTCAAACCTTCAAGGGAATTATCAAGAATATCACATATATAAAATTCTTTTCCATCATAAGAGGAAAATAAAATATTTTTTGGCTCTATTGCCCTTCTTGCAAGAACATATATAATTCCATCTTTCCCTTTTTCTATATCTTCAAAAGATGTATATTCATCTCCTGTTAAAACTTTTTCCCATATGGAATCCGAAAAACTATATTTAAAAATTTTAGGTGGTGATTTTATTAAAACAAATATATCATTTCCCCTTGATATTCCCTTAAATACATATCCAAATGAATCAGGAGGTGAATTTATCCTTGAATAGGAATATCCATTATAGGATTTATAAATTTTCCATATACTATCCTTTTTTGCAAGTATAAATATTCTTACACTGTCAGAAAAAACATGAATCAGTTCATGGACCTCATTATAATTAAAGGTATAAACAATATCAAAGGAATTTGTCCCCGAATTGTATTTTCTCACACATCTTCCACTACCCTGAATGAAGTATAAATTATTTTGAAATAAAACAAAATTTTTGAAATCATTTACCCAGGAAGTATGCAAAATTGGCTGTGGTGGAAAATTTGAAATCAAAGTATAGTATATTTTATCGTATGTTCCAATCCATAACCTGTTTAAAAATTTTATCATGTCCCTTAAACTACCATCTATTTTAAAGTATTGATTGCTTGCAAACCCTTTATAAAAAAAGGTATAGAATATTTTTGTTGTATCCGGAATTGAAACAGAAATGAAAACAGTATCAGAATTTAAAGCAAATATTTTATTTATTGTGCCATAATTCCCAAAAATTCCTTTTGGATAAAACATAAAAAAATTGTTTTCAAGAAGTTTAAAACCATTTTCTTTAAAATAATCAATGTTTTTCCCTTTAAAAAAACCTGTTAAATTTTGAGTATAAAAAATTCCTGGACCATCCTTCCATGTTTTTTGAATAACATAATCTCCATTTAAAAAATTTAAGATTATTAAAATTAAAAAAAATTTTTTCACCTTGTTTTACTTATCTCATCATAAAGTGCAGGAACAATTTCAAATAAATCACCAACTATTCCATAATCGGCAATTTCAAAAATTGGTGCATTAGGATCTTTATTTATTGCAACAATAACCTTTGATGTTCTCATTCCAGCAATATGTTGCATTGCACCTGAAATTCCACAGGCAATATATAATGATGGAGAAACTGTTTTCCCTGTCTGACCTACCTGATGGGAATGTTCAATCCATCCTGAATCAACAGCAGCCCTTGATGCACCAACTGCTGCATTCAGAAGTTTTGCAAGTTTCCTTAAAGGAATAAATCCATCAGGCCCACCTACTCCTCTTCCCCCTGAAACAATTATGTCAGCCTCTGTAACATCAATCTCTTCTTCTTTTTTAGGTTTTAACTCTAAAATTTTAACTCTTTCACTCTCTACAATCTCTTTTTCTACAATTTCACCTTTACCTTCCCTTTCAACTATTCCAAAAACATTTGGTCTTATAACAAGGACAATTTTATCAATTAAAAATTTCTCCCATACATATGCCTTTCCTGCAAAAACAGGTCTTTTTATAAGCAAATCCCCATCTTCAAATTTTAAATCAACAACCTCCTGTCCGAAAGAAGAACCCATTTTTGCACATAATCTTGCTGCAAGGTCCCTTCCGTTTATTGTGCTTCCCAGCATTAATAATTTAATATTCTCTTTTTGAGAAACTTCCTTAATTAAATTTGAAAATGTTTCAGGCTTATAAAGATTTTCACCTTTAAAATAAAATATCTTATCAGCACCTTTTGAGAATAGTTTATCAATCTTATCTATATTCCCAAAAACAAAGGCAAAAACCTTTCCATTTTTATCAAGTGCTATCTTTGAAGCACCTCCTAAAACCTCAAGAGAAATCTTTTTAAATTCTTTTCCATCATGTTCAATAAAAACACCAATATTCATTTTAACCTCCTATATTACTTTTGCTTCTTCCTTTAAAAGTCTCACAAG
Organism: Caldifarciminota bacterium; assembly: GCA_039803745.1. Classification (GTDB taxonomy): domain Bacteria; phylum Hydrothermota; class Hydrothermia; order Hydrothermales; family Hydrothermaceae; genus JBDRZD01. The sequence goes on along the minus strand of JBDRZD010000027.1, from coordinate 13,108 downwards.
TTCCTTTACATTATCAGGGAATGGAAGGTCTATTATCTTTCCTTTCTTTCTTTCAGGTGGCGGTTCATAACTCATTATCTCAACACTTTTTTCTGGCATTTTATTTATCTCTTTAATCTCAATGGTTTTTTTCTTAGCCATCATAACACCTCTTAAAGAGGGAAATCTTGGTTCAAATTTTGCCTTTTCAAATGAAATAATAAGGGGGGCTTCTCCTTCAATAACTTCAACACCATATTCTGTTTCCCTTTCTAAAATAAATTTTGAATCTTTCATATCAATATTCACTGCACATGAGATAAGGGGAATATTTAAAATCTCAGAAATTAAAGCAGGTATAACACCCCTATCGTAATCAACGGATTTTTTGCCCATAAGGATTAAATCAGGTTTTTCATTTAAAAGATATTCACCTATTATTTTACCTGTTTGAATTGAATCATCTATTTCACCATTCACTTTAAGGAGAACACCTTTATCAGCACCCATTGCAAGTGCATGCCTTATAACTTCATTTGAACTTTCATCACCACATGAAAGTATAGTTACTTCACCTTCTCCCTTTTTTTCTTTTACCCTTAAAGCAGCCTCAACAGCATACTCATCATAGGGATTTATAACATAAGGAATACCCTCCTTATCTATCCCTTTTCTATCACTCCTTACCCTTAACGGAATACCTGTATCAGGAACTCTTTTTACAAGAACAAATATTTTCATCCTTCCTCCTTTTTAATTTCTTCCAATTCTTTTAAACTTACAGAAATTTTTGAAAAATCAGCATATTGATCAAACAAATTTTTTAAATTTTTTAAAAGGGAAAGCCTGTTTTTTCTTAAAGTTATATTTTCTGTCATTACAAACACATTATCAAAAAATTTATCAATATAAGGTTTAAGAGAAAAAAGATATAAAATAGAGTCTTCAAACCTTTCTTCCTTTAAACTCTTTATATATTCTTCTTTTATCTCTTCCATCTTATTAAAAAGTTTCTTTTCCTCCTCTTTTTCAAAAATTGAAGGATTTAAAATAAAATCTATATTTTCATCTTCAATTATATTTCTTACCCTTTTCTGTCCTATAACAACACCAAGAAATGTTTCCTTATCCTTTTTATAATATTCATTTAAAAAATATGCCTTAAGATAAATTCTATAAAGGTTGTCATCACCACCTGAAATCACAGCATCTGCTATATCATATCTTATATTTCTTTTTTCTTCAAGATATGTATCATATCTTTCAAATAAATATCTTGAAATTTCCTCTGAATCTGCTTCTCTATTATAAATCTCCATCATTTTTTCTATCCATTCTTTTATAGAAAATTTTAATTTAAAATGAATTAAAAGGTCAAAAAATCCGTAAAGAATCTTTTTTAAACCAAGTGGATCCTTTGAACCAGTTGGTCTATATCCTTTTAAAAAATAGCCAATGAAAGAATCCCATCTATCAATTATCCCAAGAATTGCTGATTCCTTTAATTCAGGTAAAGAATCTTCTGCACTTTTTGGTTTTAAAAATTCCCTCAATATTTTAACAACTTTTTCATTCTCACCCTGTCTTTTTGCATATTCTGATGCAACAATTCCTTCTAAAAGGGTAAATTCCTTTCCATCCTTAATCATTTCAGTTGTTAAATCGGTTCTTGAAAGGATTAGTGCCCTTTCAACTATTTCTCTATCAATATCTTCAAAATAAATACTTTCAAAGAATTTTTTCATTCTTAAAACTTTGTCATAAACACTTCCCAGTTCTTCATCCCAGTAAATTTCCTTCAAAATTTCAATTCTTTTTTCAAGGGGAACTTTTAAATCCTCTTTCATATAAAACTCTGCATCCTCAAGTCTTGCAATTAAAACTTTCTCAAAATTTTCTATAATACCTTTTACCTTTTTCTCATCATTATTTATACAGGTAATAAAATATGGGAGGATTTTACCATTTTTATCTTTTATTGCAAAATATCTCTGGTGAACCCTCATAGCAGTTATTATGAAATCTTCTGGCAATTCAAGATATTTTTCAGGAAACTTACCAATCAAAAGACCCGGATATTCAACAAGTCCTGTAACTTCATCAAGCAGTTTATCATCATAAAATAGGAAACCATTTTTTTCTTCTGCAATTTTTTTTGCCTTTTCAAGGATTATTCTTTTCCTTTCTTCAAAATCAGGAAAGACAAAATTCTCTTTTAAAATCTTCTCATATTCCTCTTCATTTTTTATCCTTATCCATTTATCACCATTTAACCTATTACCCTTTGTTTTATTACCTGATTTTATTCCATCTATTTCAAATTTTAAAACTTTACCATCAAAAAGGCAGAGTATCCATCTAATAGGTCTTGGAAATAAAAAGGATTTCCCAAAGTTCATCATTAAGGGAAATTTTAAAGATTTAATGAATTCAGGCAACTTTGAAATAAGTATGTGTTTAACATTTTCCCCGCCTTTTTTTATCTTAACTGCAACATATTCACCCTTTTCCTTTTTTAAAACAAATAAATCTTCTTTTCTTTTTCCTTTACTTTCAGCAAATTTAATTGCTGGCATCAAAAAGTTGCCACTTTCATCAATACTTATATTTTTTGGTGGACCAACTGCTATCTCTTCAATTTCCTTCTGTTTACTACTCATTCTTGCCTTTATTGCCCATCTTCTTGGAGAGGAAAATGTTTTAATTTCATAAAGATCAATTAAATTTTCCTCACAAAATTTTAAAAAACTTTCCTTTAAAATCCCTTCACCCTCTTTAACTAAAAAAGGGGGAAGTTCTTCCACACCTATCTCAAGAAGGAAATTCTTCATTTTGATAAAACCCCTATTCTTTCAAGATAAATTTCTGCACATCTCTTTGCATATTCCCTTATCTTTAAAATTCTTAAATTTCTTTCCTTTGGTGAAAATGCTCCTCTTGCATCAAGAATATTAAAAATATGAGAAAGTTTAATAACATTATGATAGGCAGGATATAAAAGTTTTCTTTTAAGTAAAATTTCTATTTCCTCAACAATTTTTGAAAATTCATAAAGATAAAAATCAATATCTGCAATTTCATAATAAAATTCTGAAAATTCCTCTTCATTTTCTTTATAAATATCTCCCCATGTAATACCCTTTGCCCATTCAATATCAAATATTGAATCCTTATTTTGAAGATACATTGTTATTCTTTCAAGTCCATAAGTTATCTCACAGGTTATAGGGTTTAAATCAAATCCACCCATTTGCTGGAAATATGTAAACTGGGTTATCTCCTGACCATCAAGCCATACCTCCCATCCAACCCCCCATGCACCAAGAGTTGGTGATTCCCAGTTATCTTCAACAAATCTTATATCATGGGAAGAAGGATCAATATTTAGTGCTCTTAAACTGTCAAGATAGATTTCCTGAACATTCTCAGGTGGTGGCTTTAATATTACCTGTAATTGATAATACTGGCATACTCTATTTGGATTTTGAGCATATCTTGCATCTTTTGGTCTTTTTGATGGTTCAACATATACACATTTCCATGGATAAGGACCTAAACATCTTAAAAATGTTGCAGGATTAAATGTTCCTGCACCAACTTCAGAGTTATAACTTTGAAAAACCAAGCATCCCTTTTTCTTCCAAAATTCTATAAGTTTTAAAATAACATCCTGAAAATACATTTTTATATTATATAGAAAAAATTAAAGATTAATCAAAGAACATTACTTGCTAAATCGATCCATGTCCTTAAAGCAAGATAAGCCTCAATTATATCATCTGTTTTATAAGAAAGTGTCCTTGGAGAAATCCTTTTTGTTTTTGGCATAATCTCTGCAATATCAGCCATTGCAGTATTTATAAAATCAACTTCTATTTCTATTTCATCTTCTATTTTCAAAGGTTTTATAATTTTATTTTTAAATTTTTCTATCGCCTTTGGAATTCTTAATTTTATCTCTTTTTCAACATCTTTAAAAGAAAAATGCATTGCAGAAAATCTGCTTCTTCTTTTCTTTGTTAAAATATATTCAATTTCAGGAATTAAAGATTTTGCCTCTTTAACAACCTCATCATCTCCACTTAAAAGGATAACAGGGACATTAAAATTTCCTGCAACAAACGCATTTATTCCAAATTCACCATATGGAATTTTATTTATTCTCACCTCATAAACAACCCTTCCAAAATATGTATGATCCATCACACCATAACTTCCTGCTCTTGAATGATATCCCAAGAAAATTGCTGCATCACATTCATCAACACCTTCAAGCATTGAAAGTTTTTTTAAGTGTCCTGTTATTACTTTTACATTTTCAGGAATCTCTTCAAGCAAAATATTTGTCATCTCTCCATGGGAATCATTAACAACTATTTCTTTTACCCCATTTTCTTTTAATGAATTTACCACTAATAAAAGATGATCGGTCATCCATTTCCTTGCTTTTTCATAATCCTTACCCTCTTTTCTTGCATGTTCAAGAGATACAACTCCTGGGATTCCTTCTATATCAATTGAAATAAATATTTTCATTTTTTATAGTAAAGATAAAACCATAACTCTGTCTTATAAACCCCTTCTTCTTTTCCTAAAGTTTCATCACTAAGAATATCAACGACCAACCAGTGAAAACCTTTAATATCAGATGAATCAACAACATTCTTTTCATATATCCCTGGTGATATTTCATCCATAAACAGTCTATAATGTTTATCATTTGGTCCTAAAACATGAAAGTATGGATAATTAACATCTTTATTCACAAAAACTTTTATTCCAACAGTATCATATTTTAGAACCGTTTCCACTTCTGAAATTTTTTGAAATGTCAAAGGATTCCTTATTTTCACAATTTTATTCCCAAGTTTTACTTCCATTGAATCAATTGAAAAATCAGGATTTGCATTTTTTGATAAAGCATGAATTCCTGTTATACTCCATAGTTCCCATCCTCTATGAGGATCACTTATACCACCGGTTCTTTTAAATGTTCCTTTTATATAGGAGATATCCGAAAAATTCTTTTTATAATATTTAATTTTCTGGGAATCAGGAACCCATGCCCATAAATGAAAAATTCCCTCATCATAACCTGTATAATCAACGAAGGCAGAATCTCCCATTATATAAATTTTTATATTAGAAGGAGGTATATTTTTAATTTCCCTTCCCCAGAAAAGCGGGTTTATATCACCCATTAAAAATATACGGGCAGAATCACTTCCAGCAGGTGTTCTTTGATTGAAAATCGGATTTGACTTTATAAGGTCAATCAATGCATCTTCATCAGTATATTTTTCTTTCTTACATGATGTTAAGATTACAAGCCCTGTTATTATTATACTTATTTTCTTCATTTATTTCCTCCTTTTAAATTTAAAAATTTAAATTTGCCATCATAATTTTTTGACTTTAATTTTAAGAAATAAGTTCCATTTTTTAAATTAGAAAGGTTAATCTTTTTAATTCCTTTTTCAATCAAAATTTTAAAATTAAGAAGTTTTCTTCCAGAGATATCATATAAATATAAATTTAAATCATCTTCATCATTTGAAGATATGAATAAAGTTTTATTAGAAAAATAAACTTTCACTTTATTATCTTTCCTCTTTTCTGAAACTTGGGTTTCAGGTTTTATCTTAAATGCGAAATAACCATTTTGGGGAAGATAAGTTTTATTAAACGCTCCGTCTATTGCTAAAATTCTATAAAAGATAGAATCACCAACATTTACATTACCTTCAAATTCTCTATAAAAACTATCAGTGTTTTCTACTTTAAGCATTCTTAACATAGTTGAATCTTGATGATTTATATTATATATCAGATAAACTCTATAAACTTTTAAATTATCAAAAACCTCTGCAAAAACTGTGAGTGGCCAGTATGAAATTGATGTATCCTGTAATGGATTATGGATTACCTCAGGTGGCAAAAAATCCTTTGGGGCAAAACCCATTGTAACACAGTGAATCGCACCACCTGAGCCCACCATTGCAGAACAATTTATTCCAATAACTTCATAATCAGGAAGTGCCTGTTGATAAACCTGTAATGCCTCAGGGTCCTGAGGTAATCCATATATTGGAACAAGAATCTTACCATTTACAAAAAGGGAATTTAGATAAGTTGCACCTGTTGTATGGGAAGGGGAAAAAGATTCTGGCATTATAATTCTTACAACTTTAAAATATTTTCCATCAAGGTTTTGGACATGGGATATTGAATCAGCAATCTGATTTAGTCTTGCATAGTTTGGGTCATTTGGATTATCATATTTTCCAACCATAACAAGGGTATCATTTAAAATTTTCGCAAAAATATCTATATGGCCTGTATATTCATATAAAATTCTTGGAACGACAACAAACTTTTCAAGACCAAGATAGTCCTTCATAATCTGGGCAATCTGTGAAGGAGTCAAATTGTTTTCCTGGTATATAAGTTCTGTTGAAAATCCAACACCATTACCATCAACCATAAAATTTCCACCTGGATGAATAAGATCGGGCAAATAAACAGGTAAATTCCATGCCTGCCCTAATTTTGAAGGAAATGAGTCATCCTGTGGTCTTGGTCTATTATAAATAAAATCAATTATTGAAAGAGAACCATTTTCTACATAAATACTCCATGGACCATAATCTCTTATCCATACAGAATTTGTTGAAACAATAAAAAATCTAACTGAATCAATATTTACTCCACCCTGCAAAAGATAATTCTTTATAGAAGTTGTATCAGATGGATATGCAGTTATGATATATGCTTTTGTTACCTCAGAAACTTCTCTTATCATTTCTCTCCATATATAATTCCAGGAAGAGGAATAAGGCCACCTAAAGAAAACACATTGAACCCTCTCATATTCTGCATGGGTTCTTACAGGATAAGAAGGTGGAGGACCTTTTTGAAGATATTTACCGATTTCAAAAGATTTCAAAATTTCTTCATCTGTCATAAACTTGGGGAGCAACTTTTCATCCCTTATTATTTCTCCATTATTAATTAAAAGAAATAAAAGAATAAAAAATTTCATAAATCCTCCTGTTTAAAATAAAATTATAAAGGAATTTATATAAAAGTTGCATATTGATTGAAAAGAATTTTGATTTTTTATTAAAATTTTAAAAATAATTCAGGGGGTGAAAGATGAAAAGGGGTTTAATAAATATCATAACAATGGGGAATTTAATCGCTTTATCTTATATAAAAGTATCTGCGAATGCCACAAACCAAAAAGATTTTTCTATCCTCCAATCCTCTGTTGAAATAATATATGACACCATAACCGAGGCAATTGTAAATTATAACTCAAACTGTGATTTTCAGGGAGTAGCCTCAACCCCAACTTTGTTGTGGGCAATTTTTGATGAACCGATAAGAGGTGTATACGGAACAATGATGTTCCAGGACCCACCAGGAATAACTGGAAGATATCGGGTCTGGAATTTTTTTGATATAAATAATAACCAATGGGTAAGACCACCTGATACACCCTATTTGCCAGTTAATAGGAGTAGATATGGAAACATGGCAGTAATTTATGGAAATGCTACATATCTTTATCATCCTGTATTCACTGCTCATATGGATCCTACTAATTATACAGGTGATGTATGGTGGCCTGATACTCCATTTGATCCAAGAAACTTCTCAGGAGAATATGTTCATGTTTCTGGACAGGAGATAAATGAAGTATGGCCACATGTAGGAAGTACAATGAGTGGATATTTACATAAGATATTTACTGATTATGACGGGCATATGAGTGGTATTCCTTATGCAATTATGTATAATAGAATTCGTGATCTGAACAATCCCTCCTGGGATGGATATATTCCTCTTGAAACAGAAGGTGGTGGTCCTTTTTATGGGCTTTATGCTGATCCATTTTCAAGAGTGCTTGCTGTGATATACTGTAGAGCGATAACCCCTCATCATATGATCATGCTTATTGATACAATGGAAGGAGATATGTATTATGGTGGAATGCCAATAATGATTAATATAACACAAATACTTATGCAAAATGGATACCCATACTTATCATCAGGATTCACTGAAAATTTATTCATTGATAAAAGCAAAAACATACATCTTATCATTTTTACTCAATATTACTCTTCAAATTTTTACCCTGTTTATGTATTACATTTTTCTTACAATCCACAAACCAATTTATATTCAATTCACCATATCAAAACACTCTCTAACTATTATTATGAATGTGATGTGCGTGCCGGAAGAAGCCAGATTGGTCAAGAAAGAATAAATGGAACTCTATATGCAATATGGGAGGAAGCAATACAAGAGCCAGGAAGATTTGTAATCAGCTCAACGAATGACACACTTGCTCCAACAAGAATAATTCTTGCAAGATCAGTGGATAATGGAGCAACATGGACAGAGGAAATTCTTTTAGAAAGTGATAATGTGCCGGGAAGTGACAATAATGACTGGTTAACATTTCCTGTAATTTCACCCATAATTCCTAATACTGGAAATCTTGATTTAGTATACTGGGGAGTTTACTTTGATGACGACCCTGGGTTTGCATCGCAGGGACAGGGAGGTCCTTCCACTATTAAAATGTTAATGGGAATCAGAGAAGTCGGGATAAAAGAGTTTGATAGGAGTTTAAAATATGAAAAAGCAAAAATTTTCTGGAATGGTAAAAATATAATATATGAAATTCCTTATAAATCATCAACAACTTTGAGAATTTTTGATATAACAGGAAGAGAAGTTTATAAACTGTTTAATGAAAATTTAAGGGGTAAATATGAATTAAAATTGGATAGAATAGGGATTTCTTCAGGAATATATTTTTTAAATCTTGAAACCCAAAAGGAAAAAGTTACAGGAAAATTTATCTTAAAATAACAAAATTTTAAAAGAATAAAATGAAAACAATTTTTTCCCTTACTATTTTTATCATTTACAATTATTTAATGTAATTTAAATTTGAATTTATTTTACCAAAAACCATATGATTAAATCATTAAAAGGAGGAAAAAATGAAAATACTATTTATCACAATATGGGGATTGGTGTTTTCTTTAAAAACAGAAAAAAAGGGAATAGAAGAAATACTTCTTAAAAATTTTTATGCTGAGAAAAAAGAAGATACATACATTATGAAAGGTAGAATTGAAAAAAATATAGAAGAATACATAATTCTTGAAGATTGCGATAAAATAGTAAAGAAAATATGGAAAGAACTTTTATTTGAAATTAAAATAAAATTAAAAGAAAAGAGAGAAAGCACAATTTTAGAGATTGATTCATACATTAAGGTTCTTGGATATCCTGAAAAAATTTTTATACCACCTGTTTACGAAGAAAGAAAATCAAATGGGAAATTGGAAAGAGAAATATTTGAAGCAATAAAAAATGAAAAATATATTGAAAAATTAAAAAAGGAAATTGAATTTTATGAAATAAAAAATTCTCCACCATTTGAACCGAATATTGATCTAATTACTCCCCCTGATGGAAAACCGCAGAATGAACTAACTTGTGTAATAAAAGGAGCGAAGATTGCTGCTGGATGGAATGATTACAGAGGAAATACAAATGTAACTGTTGGAATGTCATATTCTGTTGATTCAGGAAAAACATGGTCAAATAATCAGCTTCCTGCAAATGGACTCTGGTATCCTGAACAGGGCGACCCAGTTCTTGCCTGGGGAAAAGGAGACACCTTATACTTTGCGTTTATCACCTTTAATAGACAAACATGGACAGGAGATATAGGTCTTTTGATTTCACCGAATGGTGGAACAACATGGACCAATTCAATAAATGTTACAAATGATTCATATTTTGATGATAAACCATGGATAAGTGCATATAATGATACAATTCTTTTAACCTATGCTGGTGGTCCAGGATTTGATGTTTATTTCATGAAATCAACAAATGGGGGCGCCTCTTTTTCATCTCCTGTATTGATAAATACATCGGGAAATGGCTCAATGCCAAAAAAAGGACCTAATGGAGAAATATATGTTATGTGGGGACTTGATTATCCACAAAATTCACAATATGATGAAGGAATATGGATAAGAAAATCTACGGACGGCGGGAATACATTCTTGCCAAAAGTTCATGTTGCTGACCTTTATGTAAATGACAATCTTTTACCATGGAGATGTTATCCAATACCTTCAATGGATATTGATATGAATACAGGATATATTTATATTGTTTATCAATCAACCGACCCTGGAAGAACAAACTGGGATATTTATTTTACAAAGTCAACCAATGGAGGAGCAAGTTTCAGCACACCTGTAAGGGTAAATGATATAACGCAGGGACATCAATTTTTCCCGTGGATATCTTGCGATGAGAATGGAAAAATTCATGTAATATGGTATGATACAAGAACAGGTGGTTATAATCTTGATGTTTATTATGCATATTCAGAAGATTATGGAGCAAGTTTTTCTCAAAGTATGAAAGTAAATGATTATACAAAGCCACCTGTATGGCAAACCTTTATCGGAGACTATAATGCAATCGATGTTAAAAATGGGGTTGCAGGAGTAGCATGGTGTCATCCTGCACCTGATAATTCAACTGATGATGCATGGTTTGCAAGAATGGTTTTAATAAAAATTAAAGAGAAAAATTTTTCATCTCATTTTAAAAATTCAGATGAAATCTCTGTATTTGATTTAACAGGAAGAAAGGTGAATCTTTATAATAAAACTGGAATTTATTTTTTAAACTTAAAAGGAAAGAATAAAAAAATATTGAAATTAAAAGGAGGCAAATATGGGGATAATTAAAATAATGATGATCTGTTTAATTTTAAATCCCGGCTTGAAAATTATTAATAATTTTAAAGAGGTCAATAAAAAAACTCTCGAAAAAATTCAAAAAATACCGAAATTTAAAAAGGGAAATATAAAAGGAAATGCTACATGGCAATTTGTTGGACCTGAAGGTGGAGAAATAATGATTCTAAGAAATAATCCCCAGACAGATTGGGTTTTTGCCATCTCCTTTGTTGATTTATGGGAATCCCAAGATGTTGGAAATACCTGGAATTTAGTTCCACAATTTGAATATTCATTTCCCTATGAAGGTGATGTATTAATAATTTCTGATTCAATTGCATTATTTATAAATAATGATATTCTTTATAGAACAGAGAATAAAGGGAATACATGGAATACAGTTCATTATTTTGAAGGATTTCAGGCAATAACTTCTGAACAACCTGATACAATTATATATGCTGTTGATTATTCTCCACCAAGAGTATGGAGAAGTGTTGATAAGGGACAAACCTGGGAAATTCGCGGCTATCTTCCTGATTATTTATGGGTAACAAATATTGCTCATCTTAAAAATTCACCAGATATGGTAAGAATATTAGGAAATATTGATTCTTTAACAATAATTTATGGTTCACAGGATGGAGGAATTACATGGGCTCCTCTTGATACAATAATATCAGGAGGAGAAGCATTTGATTTTGAAATATCTCCTGCAAACCAGAATCATTCCTTTATAACAACACCAAACGGGCTTTTTGAAGCAACAAATTATGGAGGTCCATGGAATCAAGTCTTCACTGCATTTCTTGATACACTTATTTTTCCATTGGATGTTGAATTCGTAAATCCTAATACAATTTTAGTTTCTTCTATAATAAATCAGGGGATATTTAAAGGAGTAAAAGTAGGAACAATATGGGACTTTACAAGGGTTGAAACAAGGGAAGTATGTGTTAATATATCAAAGGCAATTGGAAATAAATTTATTGCAGGGACACTTGGAATAGGAGTTTTAAAGAGTGAAGATGGAGGGAATACATGGAATTTATCAAATACAGGATTATATGCCCATGCTCTTTTTTCAAAAGGAAATGTTTCAAGAATATATAACAATGATTTTTATTTTATAAATCTTGGTGGCGTTATTTACAAAACATCTAATTTTGGAACAAACTGGAATATAATCAAGAACTTTTTCATTTCAAATGTAGAAGGCGGGTCAAGTGTTGATTATTCACCTACAAATCCTTCTTTTTTGATCGCCTCTGCTCTGGATATAGTATGGGGAGCCACTCAACCAAGTCTTTACACAATTTTCAGAAGTTTTGATGGTGGCACTTCATGGGAGCCTGTTGATTCAAATTTTTCATCATATGATTTACATATTTTAAGGAGTGATTCAATAATCCTTGCTATAAATAATGATGATTATCCCTATTTTGTCTACCGCTCAATAGAAAGAGGGAAAAATTTCTCACCTGTTTTTAATTATGAAGTTCCTTTATGGTTTTTTGAAGGACTTGATACAACATTTGTTTCTATTGATGAAGGTGTTTTTGTAAGCTATAATAAAGGAGAAAATTGGGGAGCAATACCTACTATTACAAGAGGTGGTTCTATTTCATATGACGAGACAAGAAATATACTCTATGCAGGCTATGGTGATACACTCTGGAGGTATGAAGTTGAAACACAGAATTTATTGCCTTTAACAAATTTAGGTTATGTTGTTGATCATTCTGTCTCACCAAATGGTATCCTTTATGTCCTTTCAAGCCTCTCAGATTCCATAGAAGCAGTATTTTATTCAAATGATGGAGGAAATAATTTTTATGTTGATACTCTTCCATTTACATATGGAATAGGAATCATCGCTGGAAACAATGGAGTTTTTATATATCATGCGGGAAGAGGGTTTTATGTAAGTAAAGATATACCTGTTTTTGAAGACTATAAACGCGAAACGGATTTTTCAAAACTTTATCCTTTATTTAAAGAAAATATTAAAATTGAACTTATGGTCCCATACGAAGATTTCTTAAAAATAAATGCTTATGATGTTTCAGGAAGAAAAGCAAAACTCTGGAATGGAAAAGTAAAAGAAGGAAAAATTTATCTTGACCTTAAATTTCCCTTTAAAGAAAAAGGTATTTATTTTCTTGAAATTTTATTTGGCAGAAAGAGTAAAACACAAAAAATTATAAAATTTTAAAAGTAAAAAGTTAAAAATTTTATCCTCCGAGGTGGAAATTTAATTTTCTAAATCATCTTGATGCTTTATATTCAAAAATTTTTTTCATCAATAACTGCGTCTTGTGAAAAATTAATTTCTA
>JBDRZD010000026.1:0-26462 GCA_039803745.1 Caldifarciminota bacterium | reverse complement strand
CTTCTGAATACTATTTGAAGGCAAAGAGTCTTTATAAAAAATACGGATTTAATTGTGAAGGAATAATTAAGGATTTTTATTCTCCGGGAGATTCAAAGGAAATCTGGGTTTTAAGATTATAATCAATAATTTTTAAAAATTTTTCCCCCTTTATTTTTAATTCACAAACCAAATCTATTACCTCACCTATTTCAAAATCTTTGTTTTCATTTTGAATATAGCCTTTTATAAAATAATTTTCCTCTCCAAGATAAATATATTTTTTTTCTTTATTTTTTGATAAAACTTTTAAATTTTTAATTAAAAAAACAGGTGGTGGATTTCCCTCTCCAAAAGGTGCGAGTTTTTCTAAAACTTTTTCACCCTCCTCTATTATTTCTTTTAAACTTGCAACAGTATCAATATGTATTTTCTTTTTAATTTTTTCTTTATCAAGTAATTCCTTTGCTATTTCCTCAATTCTTTCTTCAAATATTTTTAAATTTTTTTCATTCATCTTAATTCCTGCAGCAAGTTTATGTCCTCCATATTCTATGAATAAATCCTCACATCTTTGAAGTGCATATATCAAATCAAATTCCTCTATACTCCTTGCAGAACCCTTTGCTATCCCATCAGATATCTTAAATATGAATGTTGGTTTACCCGTTTCTTCAAGAATTTTTGATGCAACTATTCCAATTACCCCTTCATGGAATTCTTTATTCCATATAACATTTACAAATCTATCTTCCTTTAAAAATTTTTTTGCTTCTTCATAGATAAAATCCTGTGTTTTTTGCCTTAATTTATTCTTTTCTTCAAGGTCTTCTGCAATTGAAATTGCTATATCACCATCCTTTGTTATTAAAAGCTGTGCTGATTTTTTTGCATGTTCCATTCTTCCTGATACATTTAATCTTGGTGCAATTATAAAGTTTACATCAAATTCATTTACTCTATTTTTTATACCCCCTATTTTTTTAATTGCCTTAATTCCTGCCTTCTTTGTATTTTCAATCACCTTTAATCCAAAATAGGAAAATATCCTGTTTTCATCAACAAGTGGAACCTGATCCGCAATAGTTCCAATTGCTATTAAATCAAGATCCCAGTATAAATCGTTTTTCTCAAAATTTAATTTTTCATATATTGCTTCAATGAGTTTGAAAGCAACTCCTGCTCCAGATAGATATTTAAATGGATAATTTTTTGATATTTTTGGATTTATTATTGAAAAAGCATCGGGCAATTTTTTAAGTGGTTCATGATGATCTGTTATTATTGTTTCTATACCATATTTTTTAGCATATTCAATTTCTTCAAATGCACTTATTCCGCAATCAACAGAAATTAAAAGTTTTATATTCCTTTTCCTTAGTGCTTCAATTCCATTAATACTTATTCCATAACCTTCCTTTAATCTTGAAGGAATATATAAAACTACTTTTGCTCCAATTTCTTTAAGTTTTCTATATAAAAATGAACTCGCACATAATCCATCAGCATCATAATCACCAAATATGCCAATCTTTGAACCCTTTTCAATCTCCTCTAATATTTTTTTAACACTTTTTTCCATCTCTTCAAAAAGGAATGGTGAATGAAGATGAGAAATTTTTGGATTTAGAAAACTTTCAAAATCTTTTATACCCCTTGAAATTAGAATTCTTTCCAAAAGGGGAAGATCCCTTCGCACTTCTTTTATTATCCATTTCATCTTTTTTTAAGGAATGCACATATTTCAATATGATAGGTTTGTGGGAAAAAATCAAAGGGTTTTAAAATCTCTATATCATATCCAATTTCCTCATAAAATATTTTCAAATCCCTTACAAAACTTTTTGGATTGCAGGAAACATAAATTATTTTTTCAGGCAAAATCCTTTTGATATTTTTAAATATTTCTTCATCAAGTCCTTTCCTTGGTGGGTCAAAGATAATTAAATTTGCTTTATCAATTTCTTTTAAATATTTACCTGCATCTGCATTTATCGCTTCAACATTTAAACTATCGTTTATCTTTATGTTTCTTAAAAGGTCTTTATATGAAGATTTATCAATTTCAATTGATATTAACTTTTTAAATTTCTCGGAAAGTGGTATTGAAAAAAAGCCAACACCAGAGAAGGCATCAATTCCAATATCATATCTATCCATTTTTGAAATTATAAAATCAAGCATTTTTTTTGCTGTTTCAGGATTTAATTGAAAAAATGAAGTTGCTGAAACTCTAAAAATATTTTTGTCTATTTTCTGGAAAAGATGGTCATCCCCTATAAGGGATTTTGTTTCTTCCCCAAATATTTTATTTCCCTCTGCTGGATTATAATTTTCAACTATTCCTTTTATATTTTCTTTATCAATTTCGTATATCTTTTTTGCAAGTAATTTTGAAAATCCCTTTAAATATGTTACAAAAATTATAAGTAAATTTTTTTCTTCTAAATCAGACCTTATCACACAGTATTTCAATCTTCCCATTTTTTTATTTTCATCGTATACACTTATCCTTTCTTCCTGTAGAATTTCCTTAATCTTTTTGATTAAATCGCTTATTTTCTTTTTATGTATTATGCATTCATCTATATCAACTATATAATGGGAATTAGGTTTATAAAATCCCATGTAAATTTTACCCTTTATCCTTTTTAAAGGCAATTGTGCTTTTACTCTATAAAATAGTTCTGAAGAAGAAGGTTCTATTTTTTCAATTGGTAAATTCTCAAAACTTCCTATTTCTTTTAAAATATCTCTTAATATTTCTTCTTTTAATTCAAGTTGTAATTTATAGGATGCCATTTGAATGTGGCAGGATCCACATTCTCCAAAATAAGGACATGGTGGCTCCTTTCTTTTTTCATGGACTCTCAGAAATTTTTTTATTCTTCCAAAAGCAATATCTTTTTTTTCCTCTACTACCTCAGCAATTAACCTTTCACCCGGAAGGGAAAATGGAACAAGAATTTTTTTATCTCCTTTAAAACCGATCCCAATTCCCTTTTCTGTTAATTTTTTTATTTCAACTTCATAAGTTTTTTTTACCATGATGATGAAAATAAAAATGTTATAACCTTTTTTGCTAAATCCTGGGATGCTCTTTCAATTCCAATTTCCTCATCTTCTAATGGGACCTTATATATTCCCCATCCTGAAAAATTTCTTTTTGGCAAAAATTCTTCATTCTTTATTTTATTTATAAATTCAATTTCAGCACTGATTATTATCTTATACTCTGAAACTCCCCCTTTTTCATCAAAGGAGTGGGGATTTTTTATAAATTCCTTTATTTTTCCCTTTATTAAAAGATTTGCATTACGAGGCTCAACAACTTCAAGTCTTCTGTCTTCTTCAAATCCCTTTATAAAATTTTGTGTTACACTTATTTCAATTCCATATTTTATACTTTCATTTTCAAATGTTTCAATACCAACTTTTTTAAATTCCTTTGGGAAAAAACCATGAAAGGAATAAATGCAGGAAATAAAAAAAATAAAAAGGATATTAAGTTTCTTCATAAAGGGGGAAATTCTTTAAAAACTCATAAACTTCCTTTCTTATCCTTTTAATTGTTTCTTCATCTTTTTTTGTTATAACTTCATATATAAAATTAGCAATTATCTCCATCTCCTTTTCTTTCATTCCCCTTGTTGTTACACAGGGAGAACCAATTCTTATTCCACTTGTAATTGCTGGTGGTTTATCATCAAAGGGGATTGTATTTTTATTGACAACTATTCCTGCCATTCCAAGTAAATCCTCTGCTTCCTTACCTGTTATATTTAAAGGTCTTAAATCAATAAGTGAAAGGTGGGTATCTGTGCCTCCTGAAACAATTCTTGCCCCTTTTTCTTTTAGGGTTTCTGCAAGTTTCTTGCTGTTTTTAATAACTTGCTCACAGTATATCTTAAATTCTTCTTTCATTGCTTCTTTAAAACATATTGCCTTTGAAGCAATAACATGCATTAAAGGACCACCCTGTGTTCCGGGAAAAACTGCCTTATCAATTTTTTTTGCAAAATCTTTTTTACAAAGTATAAATCCTCCTCTTGGTCCCCTTAATGTTTTATGGGTTGTTCCTGTTACAACATCTGCATAGGGGAATGGATTTGGATGAACTCCTGTTGCAACAAGTCCTGTTATATGGGCAATATCAGCCATTAAATATGCACCAACTTCATCACATATTTCCCTGAATTTTTTGAAATCTATTATCCTTGGATATGCTGAATAACCGCAAACAATTATTTTAGGTCTATGTTTTTTTGCCAAATCCCTAACCTGGTCAAAATCAATTGTTTCAGTCTCTTTATTTACTCCATATCTTACTATGTTATAATAAATTCCTGAAGCATTAACAGGATGACCATGAGAAAGATGTCCCCCATGGGATAGTTCCATTGATAAAATTGTATCACCTGTATTTAAAAGGGCAAGATATACTGCTAAGTTTGCCTGTGTTCCTGAATGGGGTTGAACATTTGCATGCTCTGCATTAAATAGTTTTTTTAATCTTTCTATGGCAATCTCTTCTATTTTATCCATAACCTCGCATCCACCATAATATCTTTTATAAGGATACCCTTCTGCATATTTATTTGAAAGCCATGTTCCCATTGGATAAAGAACTTTAAGAGGTGCATGATTTTCAGATGCTATAAGGATTATATTTTCCCTTTGCCTTTTTAATTCTTCCTCTATTAATGAATATATTTCTTCATCAAAAATTTTAAATTTTTGCATTTTAAACTCCTTTTTAATTTTTATAATTTTAAAGATAATTCCCTATTTGACTCAATTTAAATTTTTTTTTATAATAAATTACTCAAAAAAGGAGGAAAAGTGAACTTAATATTTCTCTTAATTTTTCTTGCTAAAAATTGCATAGTCTTAAACATTGATGGAATAAGGAATAATGAATGCTTTGAAGCACAGAATTTATATACAAAATTTATATGGGATTCTTTAAGACCAAAAGGAACAATTTATACAAATTTTTATGTAACCGGTATTACATATACAACCGCATCCCATTCAGTAATAATAAATTCATCCCATGAAATTTTACTTTTAAACATTTACACACCTCAAATTCAAAAACAATTTTTCCCAGGAATTGGTGAATATCTGATTAAATATTTAAATTTACCTCAAAATAAAGTTTATTATATTTCTGGTAAAAATACAATATGGAAATATCCAATCAGCCTTTTACCCGGTTTTGGAGAATCTTATTCTCCAAAAATTGTTTTAACTCAATCAAGTCAGGATGATATTGAAGTCTATGATTCACTTGTAAATATAATGGATAGAGACCATCCAAGGTTTATATATGCGGTTTTTCCAGAAATTGATGAAATGGGTCATCATGGAGGATGGAATGGTTATATAAATGCAATAAAGCAGGCTGACTCATTATGTTTTGAAGTGTATAAAAAAATTCAAGATGACCCATTTTATAAGGATAGCACATTATTTATAATAACAACTGACCATGGAAGACATGATTATTCCTATCAAGGGCACGGGGATTTTTGTCATGGATGCAGGCATATTCCTTTTCTCGCAATAGGTCCTGATATAAAAGTTGATACAGCTGTGGATTTAAGAAGGGATTATGTTGATATTGCTCCAACAATTGCTTATTTAATGGGTCTTGATATTCCAAATTTTTATGGAGAGGTAATGAGTGAAATGATAGAGGGATTTAAAGAAAAGGAGAACTTACCAATTTTTTATCAAGATGAAATGAACATAAGTAATTCATCGGGAAGATCTTCTTTCCCTGATATTTTTGTAAATGAGGCAGGTATCCATGTTGTATTTTCTGATAATACAGACGGATTTTATCAAATTTATTATACTAAATCTCAAGATTTTGGCAATTCCTTTACAGAGCCTATTGTTCTTTTTCAAGGTAATTTAGATAAGGAATATCTTTATCCTTCAATTTCTGGTTATGGAGATAGTTTAATATATGTTGTTGCATCAGAAATCTGTGATACAATTTATACAAATGAAAAAACATATGTATGGAAGATTAAAGGTAAAAAATCGAGAGACGGAGGGAATACTTGGAGTAATGAAGTTTTTATTTTAAATGCCGGTGAAATTACCCATCGCCCTGCAATTAAAATTTTTGAAAATAAAATAAATTGTGTATCAATGGATTATTATGGGCAGTTTAATCCAAGAATTGTGAGAAATTTAAGTATTGATACAGGAAACACATTTTTACCACCAGAACTTGTTGGAATGGATATATATAAATATTCCTATTCTCCAAGCATTACTTATATAAATGGAAGCTTATACTGTGTATGGCAGGAAATGGTTGCAAATCATTGGGAGCATTCTTTTTGGAATATATGGATTGATAAAGAGCCCTGTGGGAATAATTATAAAAAAATTACAAATAATAATGAAAATATTTATTCATATTTCCCCTCAATAGAAAGTGATCCTTATGGAAATCTTCATCTTGTCTATTCAAACCTTGATGCTTCTATGCCTGGCAATCTCTGGCAAATATTTTATAGAAAAAGTAATGATTATGGAAATACTTGGACAGAACCTGTAAATTTAATAAGTTATCCATTTAGCGGAATTTATCCAAGTATAAAATATTTAGGAGATGGAATTCTATTATGTATATGGGCAAATTATAATAGTTATGAAGATAAATGGTGTATAGGAGGAGTTTTTTCTAATGATACAGGAAATACCTGGTCTCCTTTCTTTCAAATATCATCTTATCAAAACTTTTCCCTTTTCCCAAGAATTGCAGTAAAAGACAATTACATGTATACTGTATTTGAAGATTCAAGAAGTGGCAATTTTGATATCTATTTTAAAAAGTTTTATTTTACACAAATCTATGAAATGGCAAATAAAATTTCTCCTCTGTTTTTAAAGAGTTCTGTTTTTAAAGATAATATTGAGTTAAAATTTTCTTTACCTTATTCAGGTTATTTGAAAATTTATGATATAACAGGAAAAGAAGTAGAAAGATTAAGTTTAAATAACTCAAAAAGAATAACATTAAAAATTAAATCATCGGGTAAGTATTTTATAAGATTAGAAGGTATTCAAAAAGGTATAGGTGTTTTACTTATAAAATAAATTCTCTTTATAATATTAAAAATTTAAAAGGAGGAATCATGAAAAGGTTTGATGGAGTTAAAATTAAATATTATGGACATTCTGCTTTTAGACTTATATCACCAAAAGGTAAAATAATATTTGTTGACCCATGGCTTTCAAATCCAAAATCTCCTGGTAAAGATTTTGATAAAGTTGATTTAATCTTAATAACTCATGGGCATGGTGATCATCTTGGTGATGCAATAGAGATTGCAAATAAGGCAAACTCGCTTGTCCTTGCAATTTATGAAATCTCTTTTTATTTAAGTTCAAAGGGTGTTAAAAATGTTCAAGGGATGAATAAGGGAGGGACATTTTATTTTGATAATATTAAAATAATTATGACTGATGCAACCCATTCATCAGGAATAGAAGAAGGTGGAAGAATGTTTTCAGGAGGAGAACCCTGTGGTTTTATAATATCCTTTGAAAATGGATTTAAAATATACCATATGGGTGATACGGGTCTTTTTGGTGGACTTGAATACATTGAAAAAATCTATAAGCCAGACCTTGTCTTAATTCCAATTGGAAGTTTATTCACAATGGGTCCAGAAGAGGCAGCATTTGCAATAAACATTTTAAAGCCAAAATATGCGATTCCAATGCATTTTGGAACCTTTCCACCTTTAACAGGAACTCCAGAAGAATTTATTAAAAAAGTAAAAGATTATGATGTTAAAACAGAAATAATAGTTTTAAATCCAGGAGAAGAAATAGAATAACTTTAATGAAATTTGGAATTATAGGAATTGGAAATGTTGGTTTTTCCCTTTCTTTATATTTAAAAGAAAAAAATCTTAAATTTTTATGGTGGACAAAAAGCGAAAAGAAAAGAGAAGAATATAAAAGTATAATAGGGGAACCTGAAGATTCACCTGATTCAGTTTTTGAAAATTCAGATTTGATATTTATATGTATAAAGGATGATGAGATTGAAAAATTTGCTAAAAAGGTAAAGATTGAAGGTAAAAAAATGGCAGTTCATCTTTCTGGCACTTTACCCCTTTCTGTTTTAAATCCATTAAAAGAAAAAGGATTTTTTTTAGGCTCATTTCATCCTATCCAGACTTTTTCATTTCCTTCTCCTTCTTATTTTAAAGATATATATGCAAGTTTTGTAGGTGATGAGGAGATTTACACGGTTTTAAAAAAAATTTTTAACAATGATGTAAAAATTTTGAAAGTTACAGAGGAAAAAAAATTTTTAATCCATCTTGCTTCAACAATTTCATCAAATTTTTTTGTTTTTTTATTAAGAAAATCTGAAGAAATTTTAAAAAATACCCATCTTCCTCTTGAAATCCTTTTCCCCCTTATAAAAACAACTTTTGAAAATATAAAAAAAGAAGGAGTTTATAAGGCATTAACAGGACCTGCAAAGAGAAAAGATTATCATACGCTTTTTAAACATGAAAAATATCTCTATGAAAATTTTCCTGATTTTTTTAAAATTTATCTTGAAATAACAAGGGAACTTTTAAAAGATGGAACTTTTTGAAAAAATAAAATATAGTTTTGCATTATTGCCCTTTGAAAGATTTATTTTATTACTTTTCTTTTTTATGATATTTACAGGAAACATTTATAAAGGTTTAAAAAATGAAAATAGAGAAGAAAGTTCAAATTATTTTTATGAAGAGGATAATTTTAAAATAAATATAAATTCTGCTCCTCTTGAATCATTAATTTTAATTCCTGGAATAGGTGAAAAAACTGCAAGGATTATAATAAATTTAAGAGAAAGGGAAAAGTTTAAAAATTACGATGACCTTTTAAAAGTTAAAGGAATAGGAAAGAAAAAGCTTGAAAAAATAAAGGATTATATAATTTTTAAATGAAACTTGTTTTATTTGATATAGATGGAACTTTAATATGGTCAGGTTATGCGGGTTCCCGTGCGCTTAAAAAAACTTTTGAAAAATTATATAATATTTCTGAGCCATTAAAGGGTATTAATCCTGATGGAATGACAGATCCTCAGATAATTAAAGAAATATTTAAAAAAAATTTAAATAAAGAGCCAGATGAAAAGGAAATAGAAGAGGTCTTTGAAAATTATCTTTACTATTTAAAGGAAACTGTATGGAATAAAGATTATAGAGTTATGGAAGGTGTAAGGGAATTGATAATTGAATTAAAAAAATTAAAAGAATTCATAGTTGGAATTGCAACAGGTAATATATATGAAGGGGCAAAAATAAAACTTTTACCATCAGGGTTATGGGATCTTTTTGAAATAGGAGCATTTGCATCTGATTCAGAAAAAAGAGAGGAAATCCTTAAAATTGCAAAAGAAAGGGCAGAAAAATATAAAAAATGCGAAATTGAAAAAGTTATTGTAATAGGGGATACACCATTAGATATTATTGCTGCAAAAAAAACAGGATTTATCTCCATTGGGATGGCAACAGGAAATTTTAAAAAGGAAGAACTTGAAAAATTTTCACCAGATTTTGTTTTTGAAAATTTTAAAGATTATAGAAAAATAGTCTCTGTTTTGATTGAAATTTAATTTTTTTTAGTGTATAATTAAAATATAAATTTTTTACAAAGGAGAAAATATGAGAGAAGAAATTAAAAAGAAGGAAGAAAAAATAGATGAAATAAGAAGAAAACTTCTTAAAATGAGTATATGGTCAGTTCCTGTTATAATTGCCTTTACTCAAAAAAAACTATGGGCAGGAACACCATTTGGGGGAAAAGAGAAAAAATTTTTTGAAGAAAATGAAGAAGGTGAAGATAAATTTTGAAAGAAATTTCTTTAGATTTTAAGCCCCAAAAAAGAGAAGATTTAAAAATAGAAAATATAGAGGATGGAAGCGTGGTCTATGATCCATTAAATGATGAGGTTTTTTTATTAAATAATAGTGCAAGTGTAATACTTAATATGTGTGATGGAAATTTTACAATAAAGGAGATGATTGATATAATTTCTGAAACATTAAATGTTGAAAAGGAAAAAATTTCACAGGATACTATAAAGATAATTAATGAATTCATTAAAAAAAATATTATTAAAAAGGATTGAAATTCAAGATAAAGAAGGAGATAAAGTTTTTATTTTTAAAAAATATTATAAATACTTTAAAGATTTTAAAGGTAAAAGTGATTTTAAATTTGATTTAAATTATAAAAAATCTCCTTTTTTTCTCTTACTTTATTTTGATTTTTATATAAGAGAAAAAATATTTCCAAAAATAAACGATTTTTTAATATTCCATGCATCAAGTATTTCAAATGGTAAAGAGGCTTTTTTAATAGGGGGAAGGACAAAGGTTGGTAAAAGTCTATTAGCATTTTTAATTTCAAAAAATTTATTTTATTTAAGTGATGATATTTCACCTCTTATTATAAAAAATAAATTTTTTTCATTTCCCTATCCCCAGCCAATAAAACTTCATAGGGATTTTAAAAAATATGTGGATGATGAAGAAACAATTGAAGATGAAAATTTTGAAGAATTTTTTGTTTTTCCAAAAAAAATAATAAAAGATAATTTTTTCCCTTTAAAATGTTTTATATTTCCAATACCTTCAAAAATCAATAAGATAACATTAATGGATAAAAAGAAAGCCTTTTTATACCTTTCAGCAATTTGTATAAATAGAAAGGAATATATAAAAAATAAAGGATTAAGGGATTTAGTGAGAATTGTAGAGGAAGTGCCTTTTTATAAAATTTTCTGGAAAGATATAGAATTTTTGTATCAAAATGGGCTTGAGATCACTCAAAGATTTTAATTTCTCCTATGAGAAAAGTTTAATAACTGAGATTTTAAGAAAAGAAAAAATTGAAAAAAATGGAAGAATTGATTGGGAAAAATTTTTAAATATTTTGATAAGTGAAGATATTTATCCAATTTTTTATAAATTTTTTTTAAATAGGAAAGAATTAATTCCTGAAAGTTTTTTTAAAATTCTTGAAATTCTTTATGAAAAAAATAAAGATAGAGTTTTATTTTTAAAGGAAAGAACAATTTATATATTAAAAAAATTAATGGAAAATAATATAATTGCAATCCCTCTAAGGGGTTTTTTGCTTTCTGAAAGAGTTTATGAAGATTTATTTTCAAGGAGTTTTAATGATATTGATATATTTGTTTTTGAAAGGGATTTATTTAAAGCAATTGATATTTTAAAAAATGAAGGTTTTTATTTTGATTTGGATGAAAAAAGGGAAAACTTTTTAAAAAAAATCCATTTCAGATTATATAATGAATACAGGCTCTATAAAGAAAATTTTTTAGTTGAAATTCATTTTGATATTCTTCCAAAAAGATTTAAAAAGATTAAAAATTTTGAGAAATTTTTTGAATTTGAAAATCTTGATTTAAATGGTTTAAAAATTTATATCTTTTCAAAGGAGTGGGAAATAATTCTTCTTTCAATCCATTCATTTTTACATAAATACAGTCTTTTAAAATTTCTTTTTGATATTCATAAATTCATTTTGAAATTTAAAAAAGAGATTGATTTTTATAAAGTTTATGAAATTTCTAAAATACTTCACATTTTAAAAATTGTAAAACTTAGTTTAACTTTATCAAATTTTATTTTTGAAACGGATTTACCAAGTTTTTTAAAATTCAAAAATTTACCAATTTTTTTAAAAGATTTTGTTTTAAAAGAAAAAGAGGCTTACGGATTTAAAAAGGATTTGTTACCATTAATTTTTATTGAGTCATTCCCTCAGAAAATATATCATACACTTTCCCTTTTAAATCCTGATGAAAATGTTTTGAATTTTATTTTACTTCCCGAGCCCCTTTTTTTTCTTTATTATCCAGTTAGAATTTTTTTAATCATAAAAAATAGATTGTTTGACTTTTTATTTTTAAAAACTTTAAAATTTTTTTGTTTTTAAAAAGGAGGTTATATGAAAAAATTACTTATACTTGTAATAGGAATAACATTCTGTATGGCACAGGAGAAAAAAGAGGAAAAGAAGTTTGAGTATGTAGGGTCTGAAAAATGTAAAGTATGCCACAAGGGTGAAAAGAAGGGAAGCCAATGGGAAATATGGGAAAAATCAAACCATTCAAAGGCATTTGAAACTCTCGCATCTGAAAAATCAAAAGAAATTGCAAAGAAAATGGGAATAGAAGATCCACAGAAATCTGAAAAATGTCTTTCTTGCCATAATGGAAAGGATAATGAAAATGGAATAGGTTGTGAAGATTGTCATGGACCGGGTTCTGAATATAAGGCAATGAGTGTAATGAAGAAAATTTATAGTGGTGAGGCAAAACCAGAAGATTATGGTCTTATAAGACCTACAGAAAAGAATTGCATAGAGTGCCATAATGAAAATAGCCCCACATATAAGGAATTCAAGTTTGAAGAATTTTATGAGAAAATAAAGCATCCAGTTCCAAAAGAAAAATAAAAACAAAGAATAATTTTTAATATAATAAAACAATTATGAAAAAATTAATAGTATTTATTTTTCTGATTTTTCTTTCATGCAAGGCACCAAGTATTAAGATTGGTGTTGTAATTCCTCTTGAAGGTCCTGCTTCAATTTATGGAAAAAATGCTTTGAATGGAATAAACATATTTCTTGAAGAAAAAAAGGGTGAAAAATTTTTTGGAAGAAATCTTGTAATTCTAATAAAAGATAACAAGGGTTTGCCAGCAAAAACAAAGGAATTAATAAACGCTTTAGCAGAGGATAAAGAAGTTTTGTGCGTTGTAGGTCCTCTTGTTTCAAAAAATGTTTTTGTTGCTGCATCAATTTCGCAAAAATATTTCTTACCTTTAATCTCACCAACTGCCACCCATCCACTTGTTACAAAAATGAGTGATTTTGTATTCAGAACAACTTTTACTGATTCAATCCAGGGATGTCTTCTTGCAAAATTTATTTATAAAGAACTTAAAAAAACAAAGGTTGCCATTTTATATGAAGCAAATGACCCATATTCAGAAGTTTTATCAAGAAATTTTGAAATTTCCTTTAAAAATTTTGGAGGAGAAATTCTTACATCTGAATACTTCTTTGAAAATGATACAATATTTTATTCAAAAATAGATAAGATAAGTTCTTTCAATCCAGAGGTTCTATTTCTTCCAGTATATGCGAATTTTGTTCCTCTTATTTTAAAAGAGTGTCTTGAAGTAAAATTTAATCCTGTTTTTGTTGGAGGGGATGGATGGTATTCCTATGAACTTATAAGCAAAAATAAAGATATATTTGAAAATGTAAAAGCATACATTTCCTCACCCTTTACTCCCTTTTTGCCCTATGAAAAGACAAAAGAATTTATCAGGAAATATAAGGAAAAATATAAAAGTGAGCCTGAATTTACATCCGCCCTTTGTTATGATGCTCTTGGAATAGTTTATGAAGTACTTAAAAAGATGGAAAAACCCGAAAGGATGGAATTTTTAAAAAATTTAAAAGAGATAGATTATCAAGGTGTAACAGGAAATATTTCTTTTAAAAGAGGTAAAGACCCTTTAAGGGATGTTTTTATATTAGAAGTTTCACCAGAAGGTTTTAAATATGTGCTCACAATGACACCTGAATGAGGAAATTTTTAATATTTTTTTTTCTCTTTCTTTTATGTAAGGAAAAGAGGGAATTAAAAGTTGCAATTCTTTTTGAATTAACAGGTAAATATTCCAATTACGCAAATGAGGCTCTTTTAGGAGTTGATTTTTTTAAGAAAAATAATTTAAAACTCCCCTTTGAAATTGAAATATTTGATTTTAAATCCGATTCAGAAAATTTAAAAATAAAAATTGAGGAAATTTTAAAGGATGAAAATTTTTTATGTATTATAGGTCCACTTATTTCAAAATTTGCCCTATATGCTTCTTCTTTATGTGAAGAAAATAAAATTCCACTCCTAACGCCTACAGCAACTTCTCCTTTTATTACAAAGGACAAAAATTATATCCATAGTATGACCTATTCTGATATAGATCAAGCAAAGGCTATTGCAAAATTTGCAATAGAATATTATGGAATTGATAAATTTGCAATAATATATAAAAAGGATGAGCCTTATTCAAAAGTACTTTTTGAAGAGTTTAAAAAATCTATTCAAGAAATGGGTGGAAAAATATTAGCAGTTGAAGAATTTGATAGGGAGAATATTATTTCAAAAATTTCTTATTTAAAAAAGGTTAATCCTTCCGGAATATTTGCACCCCTTTATGCGGAGGAAGCAATTTTTTTTGTTAAAAAATGTATAGGCGAAAATTTTACACCCATATTTTTAGGAGGGGATGGATGGTATTCTGAAGAGGTTGTAAAAGAACTTAAAAATTATTCCAAAAAGGAAATTAAAGTTTTTATATCTTCACCATTCCATCCTGATATAGAAATAGAAGAATATAGAGATTTTATAAATGAATTTGAAATAGAATATGGTAAAAAACCAAATTTTCTTTCTGCCCTCTCTTATGAATCAGTCCATTTTTTATCAAAATGTTTTGAGAATCTGAGATTTTATAACAGGGAAAATTTAAACAATTCCATTAAAAAATTGTATGTTCAAAAGAAAAAGGTTTGGATCTTAAAATTGAAAGAAGAAGGATTTGATGTAATTTTTGGAATATGAAAGAGGGGAAAAAGGAAATCTCTAAGTATTCTCATATAAAAAGGCTTTTTGGAATTTATTTTGGAATTTTGATAATTTTTATAATATTAAGACCATTTTTGATTCCAAAGAGTTTTGGAAAATTTGGGCATTACAGGGCTGATTCAATTGCTGATAATATAAATTTGCCTACAAAATATGCTGATATAAAGGAATGTGAAAGTTGTCATGAAGAAGAGTATAAAAAAGTTATTTCTTATTCACACAAGAGTTTAAATTGTCAGGTATGTCATGGGGCACTTTCAGCCCACATAGAAAATCCTGATGAAAATAAACCTTTAAAAGAGATGAAAAGAAATTCTTGTGGTATTTGCCATTTTGAAATTGAATCAAGACCTTCATCTTTTCCACAGGTTAACGAGAAAGAACATAATCCCGATGAAGAATGTATTGAATGCCATATACCTCATAATCCTTCTATAAAATGACAAGAAGAGATTTTATAAATAAATTAAAGTTTTTTATTTTAACTCCCTTTTTTAAAAATGAACTTTTAAATTTTATTGTTCAAACTTTTAGATATGGTAAAAATAAATTTGGAATGGTAATTGATATAAGTAAATGTATTGGATGTGGAGAGTGTGTAAGGGCTTGCAAAGAGGAAAATAATGTTCCAAAGTATCCATTTTATTTTAGGACATGGATAGAAAGATATATTATCTTTGAGGATGGTGAGGTTTATGTTGAATCACCTGATGGCGGATTTAATGGATTTAAAAAGATTAATCCTCCAAAAAAGATAGCAAAGAGTTTTTTTGTTCCAAAACTCTGTAATCAATGTGAAGAAGCCCCATGTGTTCAAGTTTGTCCTGTAGGGGCAACTTATGAAACAGATGATGGTGTTGTTCTTGTTGATAAGAAATATTGTATAGGTTGTGGTTATTGTATTCAGGCATGTCCATATGGTGCAAGGTATTTTCATCCAGAAACAAAAACACCTGATAAATGCACATTCTGTTATCATAGAATAAAAAAGGGGCTTTTACCTGTTTGTGTTCTTGTGTGCCCACAAAATGCAAGAATTTTTGGTAAGATAGATGATCCTGATAGTCCTGTTTATAAATTTTTAAAAAGTTATCCACTTCAGGTATTAAAACCCCATTTGAGAACCCATCCAAAAGTTTATTATAAGGATATGGATATGGAGGTAAGATAATAGAAATGGAACATTTGTATGAGGTTTTAAGAAGTATAGAGGGTTTTATATATCCAAATGAAATAGAACTAAGATGGAGTATATTAATTGTTCTTTATCCATATATAACAGGGCTTGTTGCAGGTGCATTCATTCTTGCTTCCTTAGAAAAAGTTTTTGAAATAAGGGATGTAAGACCGACTTACAGGCTTTCCCTTTTAACTGCCCTTGCTTTTTTGATTTGTGCTCCGCTCCCACTTGTTTTCCATATTACCCATCCTTTCAGGGGTTTTGAGATATTTTTAACCCCTCATCTTTCATCTGCTATGGCAGTTTTTGGATTTGTTTATATATGGTATTTAATGGCAATTTTATTAATAGAAATATGGCTTGAATATAGAAAAGAGATAATTGAATTTTCAAAAATAAATAAAGGAATAAAAGGATTTATTTATAAAATTTTGACACTTGGTGTGAAAGAGATAAATGAAGAAATAGAAGATTTTGATAAAAGGTTCAGTAAATTTATTGCAGTAATAGGTATACCTTCTGCAATCCTTTTGCATGGATATGTTGGATTCATATTTGGTTCTGTTAAAGCAAATCCTTGGTGGTCAAGTGTTATAATGCCAGTTATTTTCCTTTTTTCAGCAATGGTTTCAGGTATTGCCCTTGTCATTTTCATTTACATGGTTTTGAATTATTTGAAAGGGAAAGAGCCCTCAATTCCCTGTCTTGATGCAATGGCAAAATATCTTTTATATTCAATAATAATAGATTTTTCCCTTGAGATGCTTGATCTTGTTCAAAGAATTTATGAAGCAGAAGAGTTCTTTGATATGTTTCAAATTCTTATAAAAGGAAAACTATTTATTTCCCTTTTTATATTTCAAATACTAATAGGAGCAATTTTACCAATTCTTTTTTTAGGTTATATAAGAATATTTGGTTCATCTGATAGTGCAAAGAAGTTCACATATTTTTTAGTGAGTGTTATGGTTTTAATTGGTATTTTTGCAACAAGATGGAATGTTGTTATAGGAGGTCAACTTTTTTCAAAAAGTTTAAGAGGTTTAACAATATATAAATTGGGGCTTATAGGAAGAGAGGGGATATATGCAAGTATGGGATTACTATTTTTACCATTTTTAATTCTTCTTTTTTTGATATGGCTTTTACCTCCTTATGAAAAAGAAAGGAGAGTATGAAAAGGAGGGATTTTTTAAATTATATTTTTAAAGGAACAATTTTTGCATGGTTTTTAGGAATTATCGGTTCAATCCTTTCATTTATAAAATTACCAAAGATTGAGAGAGAAGAATTTGAAAAGGAAATAGAAATTAAAGGGGCAAACGAACTTGCGCCATGGGAATATAAGTTTATCCCCCATTTAAAGGAGCCTTTATTTTTTATAAAAACTGAAACAGGTTTCATTGCAATATCAGCAGTTTGCACCCATATGAAATGCATACTTGAATATAAAAAAGAAGAAAGAATGATAAATTGTCCCTGCCATGGTGCATTATTTGATTTAAATGGGAATCCATTAAAAGGTCCTCCTTCCTTTCCATTAAAAAGATATGAAATAGAAAAAAGAGGGGATAAATTTTATGTTATCCTTTAATAAATTTTTCCCTTTAAAAAAATATTTTCTTGAAATTTTAATTTTAATAAATTTTTTATTTGAGGCTTTAACAGGATTTTTTATGCTATTTTATTATATACCCTCAATGGGAAAAGGTTATGAGAGCACACTTTTTATAATAAGGGATGTGGCATTTGGATATTATTTCTTTAATATGCATTTATGGGGTGCAAATTTCCTTTTGTTTTTTTCCATTTTAGAAATTGTTAAAATTTTTTATTATAAACTTTATGAAAATAATAAATTTTTATGGGTTTTTACATTTCTTTTCCTTTTATTTTTATTTTTTGAATATTTTACAGGTATTTTGCTTCCAATGGAAAATAATTTATACTGGAAAGTTGAAAGAGTTATGGAAATAATAAGAGATATTCCAATTTTAAATTTTATTTATTCTTTCTTTTTTGGAAACTTTTTAATAAATGAGTTTGTTCATATAAGATTTTATATTTTTCATTCCCTTATAATTCCATTTTTATCAATAGTCATTTTAATTTTAATTTTTCTTAAATTTGAAAGAGAAAATGTTCATAACTTTTATTTTTTTGATATATTTATTATTTTCACTATCTTTTTAGGTATCCTCTTAACTCTTTCCATTCTTTTTCCTTTTAAACATGTTGAAATTTATAATCCCTTTAAAACTCCTCCTAAAGTATATTTGCCCCTTTTTATTTTGCCAGTTTATTTTTTGAAAATTTATATGCCAAAGACACTCTTTGGTTTATTCATTCTTCTTGCCATCCTTTTAATTTTTATCTTACCATGGATTGACAAAAGTAAACCTTTACCTCTTCATAAAAGGAAAATCTCTTTAATAATTTCTTTAATAGTTTTAATTACAATTTTAATTACAGGAATTTTTGGTTTTTATAGACAATGAAACTTTTTATTTTTTTGATGCTTATTTCTCAAAATGAAGGATGTATTATATGTCATTCAGAAGTCAAAAATGAATATACAAAAAGTATTCATTATAAAGAAAAAGTTAAATGTGATGCCTGTCACGGTGGAGACTTGAATGCTATTGATATTAAAAAAGCCCATCATGATGGATTTATAGGTAAACCAAAAAGAAAAGAGATAATAAAAATCTGTTCAAAATGTCATAGCTCGCCAAAAATTATGAAATCTTATGGTATTCCCTTTGATCAGGAAATCCTTTATTATACCTCAGAACATGGAGAAGCCTTTAAAAGGGGAAATGAAGAAGTAGCACTATGCACTGATTGTCATGGGCATCATGAAATTTTAAGTTCATTTGATAATAATTCAAGAACAAATATTCTTAACTTGCCCCGCACATGCGGAGTATGTCATAGTGATTTTAACATGATGAAAAAATATAATATTTCTTCTGATGTTGTTCTTGAATATAATTTGGGAATTCATGCTCAAAAATTAAGAGAGGGAAATACAAATTCACCAACATGTAAAGATTGCCATGGAACACATGGTGCAACACCTGCTGGAATTGGAGAAATTGAGAAAGTTTGTGGTAAATGTCATATAAAGACAAGGGAATATTTTTTGAAAAGTAAACATGCTGAATTCTGGAAGGAACTTGGTTATGGAGAATGCGAGATATGCCATGAAAATCATTATGTGAAAAAAGCTTCACACAAGCTTTGGAAAGAAAAATGCCTTTTATGCCATTCAAAGGATTCAAAAAATTATAAAATAGCAGAAGAAATATATACACTATTTATAACAACCCAAATGGAAATATTAAAAACAGAAGAAATAATTGAAGATTTAAAGAAAATTCCTGTAAGCGTAGAAGATTTTTTGGGAAGAATAGAAGAGGCAAAAACATATCTTTTAGAAGCAGGACCTGTTTCCCATTCCCTGAAACTGGAAGAAATAAAAAGTTTTGCTATAAAATCAAAGTCAATAGCACAGGAAGTCCAAAGGGAAGGGATAAGGAGAAAAAAACTTTTTGAAAGCAGAAAATTATTTTTACCGTTTTTATGGCTTTTCATTTTATTTACAATTTCCCTTATAATATATATTAGAAAAAGATGAGGAAAGTAGAGATAATCTTTATATTATCTTCTTTTGTTATAGTTTTAGGAGTTGTTTTATTTTTTCTTTTAATTCAAATTACCTCTCATCCCAAATTCTGTGGGAATATATGTCATGTTATGAAACCCTATTATAAATCCTGGGAAACATCTTCCCATAATGAAGTTTCCTGTGTTGAATGTCATATTCCACCAGGCATTACTTCTGAAATAAGGAAAAAATATGAGGCACTTGCGATGGTTGCAAGATACATAACAGGAACATATTCAACAAATCCATGGACTGAAATTGAGGATGAAGCATGTTTAAGGTGTCATGACAAAAGGCTCCTTGCAGGCAAAACTTTATTTAAAAATGTTTTATTTGACCATACTCCCCATTTAACCGAGATGAGAAGAAAGAAAAAGTTAAGATGCACTTCATGCCATTCCCAGATTGTTCAGGGAGCACATATAAAAGTTACAGAAACAACCTGTTTTTTATGTCACTTTAAGGAAGTTGAAAGAATAGGTGAGGATATAGCAGATTGTAAGTTATGCCATGGAGCACCTGAGAAAAAAATTTTTGAAGCAGGTTTTGAATTTGATCATAAAGATGTTGAAAGATACAGGATGGATTGCATCTTTTGTCATTCCCATTCTGTTGAAGGAAATGGTGAGGTTCCAAAAGAAAGATGTTTTTCCTGTCATAATGAGCCAGAAAGAATTGAAAAATATGATGAAATTGAATATATGCATGAAACCCATATTACAGATCATAAAGTTGAATGCATAGCCTGCCACCAGGAGATATATCATGGAAAGCCAAGGGATATTGAAGCAGTTGTAAAAACTCCCTGTTCTACATGCCACTTAAAAGGGCATTCTCCACAAAAGGACCTTTATATGGGAATAGGAGGCAAAGGAATTCCGCCAATGCCATCTGCAATGTATATAGCAGGTGTTAGATGTGAGGGGTGTCATTTTATGGAAGGTGATGGAATAAAAACATCAGGTGCTTTTTCCTGTATGAATTGTCATGGTGCTTCTTATTATAACATCTATAAAATGTGGGAAGAGAGTATAAAAGATAAGATAAAAAAGACTGAAAAAATAATAGAAGAGGCAAAAAAAATTCTTCCAAAGAATTCCCAAAAATTAAATGATGCTCTCTTTAATTTTGAACTTGTTAAAAAAGGATATGCAATTCATAACATTGATTATTCTCAGGTTTTACTTGAAAAGGCAATTGAATTTGTAAATGAGGATTTAAAAGAGAGAAAAATAGATAAGTATTTTCCATTGCCGTGGATAAAATATAGACCTGAGAGAAGAATATGTATGAGATGTCATCAGGGTATTGAAGAAAAAAGGGGTTTAATTTTTAATATAAGTTTTTCCCATAGAACCCATTTAGATGAAGAGAATTTAAACTGCACAGAATGTCATAGACCTCATTATGAAAAACCGAAAGGTGAGGTTTTGAAATTTGATGAAAAGGGTTGCACTTCCTGCCATCACAAAGAAAAGGTTAGAAAAGATTGCATTCTCTGTCATAAAAATGTTTATAATAAAATTCTTAAAACAAAAATAGGTGATTTTTCTCATAAATTGCATATTGAAGAAAATGAATTTAAATGTTCTGATTGCCATAAAAAAATTGAGGTGGATTACAAAGTTTGTAAAGATTGCCACGATTAATCTTTTTATATTTAATTTAAATTTATACGGTGATTGTTTAAAGTGCCATTCAAATCTTATTAAAGATTCTCTTTCTATTTCTCCTCACCTTTTATTAAATTGTAATGATTGCCATAGCGAGTTTGAAAAAGTTCCTCATCCCTTAAAAATTGAAAAATCTTCTTGTTCTTCCTGTCATCCTGAGGTTGTGATGAATTTTGAGAAAAGTGTCCACTTTAATAAGTTAAAATGTTTTGAATGCCATGGAAAGCATAAAACAATTTCATTTAAAGTTTATGGTGGTAAGATTCTTGTGCAGGAAAAATGTTCTTCCTGTCATAAAAAAGAGGGAGAAGAATATAAAGGAAGTATTCATTTTGAGGGAATTAAAAAAGGGATTAAAGATGCTCCTACCTGCATAGATTGCCATTATGAACATAAAATACTTTCTCCTTTATCTCCTGAATCTCCTGTTTCTCCAAAAAAAATCCCTGAGACTTGCGCAAAATGTCATGAAAATACAAGGATTACTTCCCTTTATGGAATTCCACCAAGACGTTTTTCAACTTATAAAAAAAGTTATCATGGTATATTTTTATATAAAGGTGAATTGCATACTGCAAATTGTATCTCTTGCCATGAATATCACAAAATTTTACCATCTTCAAACCCTGAAAGTTCAATACATCCAGCAAATCTTACTATTACCTGTGGTAAATGCCATAAAGATAAGGAATGGAAATTAAAGGATG
The DNA here is from genome assembly GCA_039803745.1 of Caldifarciminota bacterium. GTDB lineage: Bacteria > Hydrothermota > Hydrothermia > Hydrothermales > Hydrothermaceae > JBDRZD01. The sequence goes on along the minus strand of JBDRZD010000026.1, from coordinate 4,516 downwards.
TTAAAATCCATGTTGAAGCAAAAAAGGAAGTTTCTTTTGGTGTTTATGTTGTCAGGGTCTTTTATATTTGTTTTATAAGTTTTTTAGGCTTTATGTTTTTACTTCATATAATTCTTGATTTAAGAAGGAGAAGAAAATGAAGGGTAAAAGAAACATTTTGAGATTTTCATTAAACTGGAGAATACAGCATTTTCTTTTAATGGTTTCTGTTTTTCTTCTTATAATTTCAGGGATTGCTTTAAGATTTTCTGATTCATGGTTTGGAAAATTCTTGATTTTCCTTGAAGGAGGTTTTGAGGCAAGGGGGGCACTTCACAGACTATCAGCCTTTTTATTGATATTCACAGCCTTATATCATTTAATCTATATAATATTTACAAAAGAAGGTAGAAAGGAGTTTAAAAGTTTTTTATTTGAAAAAGATGATTTCTCAAATTATTTTAAAACCATCCTTTATAATTTTGGAAAAATAGAAGAGAAACCAAAGATAAAAAGGTATGGATTTAAAGAAAAACTCCAATACTGGGTATTTTTCCTATTCGTTTTTCTTATGATAATAACAGGGATTGTTATGTGGTGGCATAACTATTTTTTAGTTTTAATTCCAAAATGGTTATTTGACCTTGTATATGGAATTCATGGATGGGGAGGAACACTCATTTTAATCTTTATAGTTTTCTGGCATATATACGAAATCCATTTAACACCTTCAAATTTTCCAATAAATTTAAGTTTCTGGGATGGATATGTTTCTGAGGAATGGTTAAAAGAGGAGCATTTTCTTGAATATGAGGAGATGAAAAAGGGGGAAGAATGAAAAAACTTTTAACTTTAATTTTCATTTTTAATCTCTACTCTCAGGATATAGTTACAAAAAATAGAAGATGCTTTTTATGCCATGGTAAGGAGGATTATAAGATAATTGAGGATGGAATTGAAAGACCTCTCTTTGTTTCTCCTTCTGAATATTATCAAAGTGTTCATAAAGATATGTTATGTACTCAATGCCATTATGATGTCATAACAATTCCCCATTTAAGGAAACCGAAAAAGATACATTGCCTTCAATGTCATTATGCAGGAAATGTAGTTGGTGCCCCTGTTAAGGAAATGCCTGAGAAATATAAAGAGAGTGTCCATGGAAGAGCGAAAGAGAAAGGTAAAATTGCACCTGATTGTATTGATTGTCATACAACTCATTCAATAAGACATCCAGGTGATTCACTATCCACAATAAATAAGAAAAATATACCAAATACCTGTGGTAAATGTCATAAACTTGTTAAAGAAGAATATATTAAATCAATTCATGGTAAAGCTCTTTTAAAAGGGGTTTTAGAAACAGCAGTTTGTAATGATTGCCATAAAGAGCATGACATTTTGCCACCAGAGGACCCCCGTTCTACTTTGAATCCAAAGAATGTGACTGGTACATGTGAAAAGTGTCATGCAGATATAACAATAATGAAAAAGTATGGTGTTCCTGTAAAACAGGTTGAAGCCTTTAAAGAAAGTTTTCACGGGATTGCACTTGAATATGGTGTTGTTAAAGCAGCAAATTGTGTTTCCTGCCATGGATATCATGATATCCTTCCCTCTACTGACCCAAAATCACCAATTCATCCAAAAAATCTTGCAGCAACATGTGGTAAATGTCATCCCGGTGCTTCTCAAAATGTTGCAAAGGGAAAATATCACATAATTCCTGAAGAAAAAGAGGCAGGCATTGTTTATTATGTTTATAACTTTTTTAAATGGTTTACATTTCTTGTGATTTTTGGCCTCATTGTTCATATAATTCTTGATTTGACAGGAAGAGGTATAAGAAAGTTTAAAAAATGAAAGAAGAAGAAAAAATTTATGAAGAAATAATAAAAGAAATTGAAAAGGATGGAATTGAATTAAAGGAAGAGATAAAAAAAAGAATAAAGGAGGAAATCAAAGAAAGGTATAGAAAAGAGATAGAAAAGGAAATTAAGAGAATTAAAAAAGAAAGAGAAAAAATAAAGAAAGAGGAAGAGGAATATTTCATAAGATTCAGTTTAAATGTTAGATTACAGCACTTTATCCTTGCATTAGGTTGTTTAATTTTAATAATAACAGGTTTACCAATAAAATTTCACGAAACAGGATGGGCAGAAATTTATTTTAAAATAACAGGTGGGATACAGGTATCAAGAATTTTACATAGAATTGGTGCAGCACTTTTAATTTTAGTTGCAATATGGCATACAATATATCTTTTTACAAAAGAAGGAAGAAGAGAATTTAAAGAACTTTTGCCAAGGAAAAAAGATTTTCTTGATTTTTTTCAAAATATAAAATATTTTTTGGGTCTTACAAAGGAAAAGCCGAAATTTGGAAGGTATTCTTATATAGAAAAATTTGATTATTGGGCAGTTTACTGGGGAATGGTTATAATGATTGTATCAGGAACACTTATGTGGTTACATAATTTTTTTCTTGGAATTATTCCAAAATTTTTTCTTGATATAGCAAGGGAAGCACATTCTGATGAAGCACTTCTTGCAACCCTTGCAATAATAATATGGCACTGGTATAATGCCCATTTCAATCCAGAAGTTTTTCCATTTAATCCGACAATTTTCACAGGTAAAATAAGTAAGGAAAGGATGATTAAAGAGCATCCACTTGAATATGAGAAGATAATGAAGGAAAGGGAAAATAAAAAAGAATGAAAAAGAAAATAATTTTTCCAATACTAACTATTTTAATTTTGTATTTCTTTTATCTTTTTATAAGAGTTTCAGATAACCCATCTTTCTGTAATTCCTGTCATATAATGAAATCCTATTATGAAAACTGGCTTTCTTCAAGCCACAACAATGTTAATTGTATAGATTGTCATTATAGAAAAGGATTTTTCGGTTACATGGAAGGTAAGTTTAGATTGCTTGCTGAGATGATAAGATATTTTGCAGGAGTGTATCATGTAAGGCTTCATTCAAAAATAGATGATAAAAATTGTAAAAAATGTCATGTTAAAGAGGAACTTGAAATAGGTGAAGTTTTATTTGCAAAAAGAATAAAATTCAAGCATGTTAAACACTATGATAAAGAAATAAGGGGAGTAAATCTTGCATGTCAATCCTGCCATTCAGAACTTGTTCAGGGAGAACATACTGCTGTAAATAAAGATGTATGTATAATATGCCATTTTATAGGTAAAGAGGCAAGTGAACCTGTTGCAGGATGTGAGGGTTGTCATGGTCCACCAAAGGAGGTTATCCTTGTAAGGGGTATTAAATTTTCCCATACAAAATATGAAGAGGCAAAGATTGGGTGCAGGACATGCCATATTTATGTAACAGAAGGAAGAGGCGAAGTTGTTCAAGAGAAGTGTTCTCAATGCCATGTTGAAAGAGAGATAGGATATAAAGACCACATATTCTTACATAATGTGCATGTAACAAAAGAGAAGATAAAATGTGAATGGTGTCATAGTGAAATAAAACACAAAAAAATTGAAATGGCTTATGCCCTTTCTCCAAAATGCGAGGAATGCCATGGTGGAAAACATACACTTCAAGAAAGACTTTATATAGGTGTAGGAGCAATAGATGTGCCAGTAACTCCTGACCCAATGTTTTTATCAGGTGTTTCATGTATAGGTTGTCATCAGATTAAAGAGGAGAAATTGGTTTTTGGACATAAGTCTATATTTACCATTTCAACCCCACAGGTTTGTAATGATTGCCATGGAAAAGGTTATGATAAACTTGCAGTAATCTGGCAGAAAGGGATAAGGGACAGAGTTAAAAGGATGGATGAAAGGGTAGAAAGAATTATTAAAATTTCAGATATCCTGAATCTTCCTTTAAATACAGATTTAATAAAACAGAATTTTGAATTTATTAAAAGTGACAAAAGTAATGGCTTGCATAATATAAAATATGCCCATTTAATTTTAAACAGAATTGAAGAAGAATTAGAAAAGGGTGAAAGAAAATTTTTTGATTCAAATATAAAAAAAATTTCCCTTGAAAGGCTTTTTGAAAAAGATCCTGAATGTCTTTCCTGCCATTTTGGTATAGAACATCAGGAAGTAAATGTTAAAAATAAAACCTTTAATCACTATTCCCATCTTCTTATAAATTCCTGTGAGGATTGCCATTCAAAGAAAATTCACGGTCTAACTTATAAAAATTCATATGAATGCAATTCCTGCCATCATAAAAAAATTCAAAATTGTGAAAACTGCCATAAAATCCAATATGAAATATATAATGGGAAATTTAAAGATTTTTCCCCTGATGTTATGAAGGAAGCAGAGGTAAGTTGTCTTGATTGCCATAAAAAGAAAGAAAGTATAAAAAAGCCAGAAGAAAATTTTTGTAATGAATGCCATGACGAAGAATATGAAAGAGATTTTCTTGAAAAAAGAAAAATTTTGAGAAATTTAATTGATGAAATTGAAAATATTATAAATAAAAAAGAAAAAGAGATTTATAAAGAGCCAGAAAAGTATAAAGATAAAATTCTTAATTTTTTAAAA
>JBDRZD010000025.1:11890-27146 GCA_039803745.1 Caldifarciminota bacterium | reverse complement strand
TTAGAACTTATATGGTGAATAAATTAAATTCAAAAATTTCATTATCCGTTGATGGAATTTGCCCGGGTATTTACTTTTTAAAATATAACAAAGAGAATAAACCTTTTAAAGTTATAATCACGAGGTAAACTGAAAAATAAATTAAAATAAGGAGAAAACAAAAAGAAGAGTATACATTTATTTGATTTTTCAATATTTTTTATATTATCCTTAAAACTTATGAATGTAATTGATTTATTTTTTAAGCCGAAAAAGGTTGCAATAATTGGGGCATCAAGGGATCCAAAAAGTTTAGCATATCAAACATTTAAAAGCATGATAGAATCAGGATTTGAGGGTGCCTTTTTCCCTGTTAATCCAAACGCTGACTATGTTCTTGGTTATAAATCTTATAAAAGTGTTCTTGAAATAGAGGACAATATTGACCTTGCAGTTATAACAACTCCTTCAAGGATTGTTCCTTTTGTTTTAGAGGAATGCGGTAAAAAGGGAATAAGGGCAGTTATAATAATAACAGCAGGATTCAAGGAAATTGGAGAAGAAGGCGAAATTCTTGAAGAAAAAATTAAAGAAATTGGTAAAAAATATAATATAAGGATCGTTGGACCCAATTGTCTCGGTGTAATCAATACTTCTCAAAATGTAAGATTAAATACATTTTTTGCAACCCCAATGCCTCAAAGGGGGAAAGTGAGTTTTGTTTCACAATCAGGAGCAATATGTGTTTCCCTTCTTGATCATGCAAGGGAAAAGGGAATTGGTTTTTCAAAGATTTTAAGTATTGGTAATAAGGTTGATGTTGATGAGATTGATGCCCTCTCTTATTTCAAAGATGACCCTGAAACAGAGATAATACTTTTATATATTGAAGGAATTTTAAGGGGTGAAGAATTTTTTAAAATTGCAAGGGAAACAACAAAGAAAAAACCTGTTATTGTTTTAAAAGTCGGGAGAACACCTGAAGGTGCAAGGGCTGTTTCATCCCATACAGGAGCAATTGCAGGAATTGATGAAATATATGAAGCACTTTTTAAAAAAGCAGGCATTTTAAGGGTTTATTCACTTGAAGAGATGCTTGTTAAAGCACTTGCATTAATATCTCAACCACTTCCAAAGGGGAATAGGGTTGCAATAATAACAAATGCAGGTGGAACAGGAATAATTGCAACCGATGAATGTATTAAAAGGGGATTAAGACTTGCAAAAATTGATAGAAAAACTTATGAAAAATTAAAAGAAAAGGTTCCACCTTATGCATCCTTAGGGAATCCCTTTGATTTAATAGGAGATGCTGATGCTGAAAGATACGAATGGGTTATGAAAAATCTTTTAAAGGATAAAAATGTTGATGCTGTTATATCAATGATGGTTCCACAAAAAATGATAGATATGGAAGAGGTTGCAAAGAGGATGGCAAAATATGCTAAAAATAATAAAAAACCTTTGATTCCTGCATTCTTGGGAGAAAAAAGCGTATTAAAACCTGTTGAAATTTTAAAAAGGGAAAATGTTCCTTTTTATACATTTCCAGAGGATGCAATAAATGCTGTTTCTGGTCTTTATGAGTATTCAGAATTAAAAAAGGGCATAAAAGAGGAAAAGGAAATTATATTTAAAGTGGAAAAAGAAAAAGCAAAAGAAATTTTGGATAATTCTTTTAAAAATGAGGATGGATTTTTACTTCCTCAGGATTCTCTAAAAATTCTTGAATTTTATGGATTTAAAGCTGTTGAATGGGAATATGCTGAGAATGAAAAGGATGTTTATAAAATATGTAAAAGGATAAATTTTCCAATTGTGATGAAAGTTGTTGCTGATAAAGTAATTCATAAAATGGCAAAAGGTGGTGTTATTTTAAATATAAACTCTGAAAAAGAAGCAATTGAGAAATTTAAAAAAATGAAGGAGAAATTTTTAAAAGAAGGATTTAAAGGAGTAATAATACAAAAGATGGCAAAGCCTGGTAAAGAAATTATAATTGGAGCAAAAAGAACAAATTTTTTCCCACCACTTTTGATGTTTGGTCTTGGTGGAATATATGTGGAAATAATTAAGGATGTAAGTTTTGGGATTGTTCCTATCTTTCCAAGAGAAGCAATTAAGATGATTAAAAGTATAAAGGGATTTAATTTGCTTAAAGGAACAAGTATAAATAAAATAAAAGAAATTATTTTGAGAACATCACAGATGGTTAAGGAAATAGAAGAGATTGAGGAGATTGATTTAAACCCTGTTTTTGTATATAAAAAAGATGCAGTCGTAGTTGATGCAAGAATAAAAATCAAAAAGGAGGAAAAATGATGGGAATAATTCTTGTAGTTCTTATAATTTTAATTGTAATTTTCTTAATCTCTATATACAATTCTCTTGTAAGGGAAAGGATGCAGGTAAAAAATGCATGGAGTCAGATAGATGTTCAGTTAAAAAGAAGGCATGATTTAATTCCAAACCTTGTTGAAGCAGTTAAAGGATATATGAAATATGAAAAGGAAACATTAACAAAGGTTATTGAAGCAAGGACAAAGGCTGTTAGTGTAAGGGATAAAGGTGATTTAAAAGAAATTGGAAAAGCAGAAGGAGAACTTTCAGGGTTTCTTGGAAGACTTTTTGCCCTTTTTGAAAGATATCCAGAATTAAAGGCAAATCAGAATGTTATGATGCTTCAAGAAGAACTAACAAATACTGAAAATAAGATAGCCTTTGCAAGGCAATTTTATAATGATATGGTTATGAAATACAATACTTCTATACAGGTTTTTCCAAAAAATATAATTGCAAACATTTTCAATTTCAAGGCATTTGAATTTTTTGTAATAGAAAAACCGGAGGAAAAGGAAACGCCACGAGTAAGTCTTGATGTCTGAGATAATTACTTTTTACGATTTACAGAAAAAAAATATAAGAAAAACAATATTTTTAATTCTATTTTTTATTTTAATTGCAGGTCTTTTAGGTTTTCTAATTGATAATATCTTTTTGGGATTTCCTGAGTATATAAAATTTCCTTTTATAACAAGTGTTGCAATTTTAATTTCAGGAGCACAATCTTTTATTTCTTATAGATATGGGGATAAAATAGTTTTAAATTCAATTGGAGCAAGACCTGCAAATCCAGAAATTTTTGAAGAAAAAAGACTTATAAATATTGTTGAAGAAATGAAAATAGCAGCAGGTATTCCTATGCCAAAAGTCTATATTGTGGAAACTGATATTCCAAATGCCTTTGCAACAGGAAAAGACCTTCACAATTCATCAATTGCTGTAACAAGGGGTCTTTTAAGAATTTTAAACAGGGAAGAAATGCAGGGAGTTATAGGACATGAAATTGCCCATATAAAAAATAGAGATATTTTGACAATGACAGTTGCAGCAACCTTACTTGGAATAATAATAATTTTATCGGATATTGCTTTAAGAAATTTGAGATTTAAAGATAAAAGAAGAAGAGTTTATGCAAGAGGAAATATAATAGTCTTATTAATTGTTTTGATACTTGCAGTAATTGCACCAATAATTGCAAAACTTGTTTTCCTTGCAATATCAAGAAGCAGGGAGTATCTTGCTGATGCAACCTCTGCAGAACTTACAAGGAACCCAATTTCTCTTGCAAATGCCCTTGAAAAGATTTATTTAAATCAAAAGGGAATACCTATTGGCAACAAAGCAATCTCTCCACTTTTTATAGTTTCACCATTAAAAAATAAATTAGAAAATTTGGAAAATTTATGGGCTGATTTATGGAGCACGCATCCCCCAATTGAAAAAAGAATATTTTATTTAAAAAGGATGGCTCATAGAATATAATGAAGGCAGTTTATATAAATGAAAATGGTCCTCCTGAAGTAATAAAGATTGGTGAAATCCCTTTAAGAGAATTAAAACCAAATGAAGTAAGGATAAAGGTTAAAGCAGCAGGAATAAATCATCTTGACATATGGGTAAGAAAAGGGCTTCCAGGGCTTTCTTTAAAATTTCCCCATGTTCTTGGAGCAGATGCAGCAGGGATTGTTGAAGAGATAGGAGAAAATGTTGAAGGAATAAAGAAAGGTGATAAGGTTTTAATATATCCTGCAATTTTTTGTGGAAGATGCGAGAAATGTATTTCAGGAAACGAAAATTTATGTAAGGAATATAAAATTTTTGGTGAGAGAACACAGGGTGTAGAGTCTGAATATATAAATGTTCCAAAGGAAAATGTATTTTTAATTCCTGAAAATATTTCCTTTGTTGAAGCAGCAGCAATTCCGCTTGCACTTTTAACTGCAGTTCAAATGGTTGAAAAGGCAAACCTTGAGCCAGGAATGAACTGCCTTGTTATGGCAGCAGGTTCTGGTGTAAGTTTAAATTTGATACAGATTTTAAAGATGATAAAATGCAATGTTTTTGTTACAGCAGGAAATAAAGAAAAGATTGAGAGGGCAAAATGGTTTGGTGCTGATGACGGGATTGTCTATACAGAAGATAACTGGGAGAAAAAATTAAAGAATATTTGCGAAAAAATTGATATTATATTTGACCATACTGGAAAAGAATTCTGGGAGAAATTAATAAAAATAGTTAATTGGGGAGGAAAGATAGTTATATGTGGCGCAACAAGTGGTTATGATGCAAGAATTGATTTAAGACATGTATTTTTCAGACAGATTCAGATAATTGGTTCAACGATGGGAACAAGGAGGCATCTCTTAAAGGGACTTGAATATGTAAAAAAGGGATTTATAAAAATATCAATAAGTAAAGTTTTGAATTTTGAAAAGGCACAGGAAGCACATAGATTAATTGAAGAAAGAAAAGTATTTGGTAAAATTGTTTTAAAGTTTTAGTTTGTATTATAATTAATTTCTTATGATAAAAATAATTTTATTTCTCTTTCTCTATATTCCTCCTCTCCCCCCTTCAAATATTAAAGCAAATGATTATCCAAATGATGCAGGAGGAAAAATAGAAATAAAATGGGAACTTTCACCTTCTGATTCAATAATAGATAATTATATAATTTTCAGGCAAGAGGAAATTGAAGGAAAGTGGAGTTTACCTGAAACACTTGAAATTTTACCAAGGGGGACAAATTATTTTCTTGATTCAAATTGTAAAAATAAGGTTAAATACAGGTATTTTATAAGGGCGATAAAAGGGGAAATATGGAGTGATAGTGAATTCTCAAATGTAGCAGTTGCCCATGCAGAATGGTTTCATAAAAAGAGAACAAGTGTTTTGATTCTTCTTATAATCATACTTGCTTTCCTTTTATATTTTGTCAGGAGAGCAAAAAAAGAGGAACTGTTTATAAGAAAGATAACAGGACTTGATGCAATAGATGAAGCAGTTGGTAGATCAACAGAACTTGGAAGACCCCTTCTTTTTATTCTTGGTCTTGGAACAATTGCCGAGATACCAACAATTGCAGGTCTTTCAATTTTAAAAAGGGTTTCAAAAAAGGCAGGTGAATATGAAGTTGATATCATAGTTCCTTGTTATGACCCTGTTGTATTTGTTGCAGCACAGGAAACAGTTAAAGAAGGTTTTATTGAAGCAGGAAGACCAGACCTTTATAAAGAGGGGAATGTATTCTTTTTATCCTATGACCAGTTTGGATATGCTGCTGGTTGTGATGGAATAATGGTAAGGGAGCGTCCTGGTGCAATATTTTTACAGGGATATTTTTATGCAGAATCATTAATTCTTGCAGAAACAGGAAACTCAATAGGGGCAATACAGATATCAGGAACAACTGCTGTAACCCAGCTTCCCTTTTTCATAGCAGCAACAGATTATACACTGATAGGTGAAGAGATGTATGCAGCAAGCGCATATTTAACAAGAGACCCTCTATCACTTGCAACAATAAAAGGTGAAGATTATGTAAAGGCACTTCTTATAATAATAGTAATAGCAGGACTTATACTTGAAACAATTGCATTTTTAACAAAAAATCCCTTATTCCACTTTTTGAAAAACTTTTTTGAGGTGATATGAAAAAAGGAGTCCCACTTTTTATAACCTTTATTTCAGGATTCATATTAATAGTTGCCTTATTTATTCCCCATGAACCATTTGGAAGTTTACAGGAAAGATTCAATGACTGGTATATAATTGTTTCGGGATTCACCCTTATTCTTGGAATTGATTCACTCCTTGCATACCATTATAGAAAAATTAAAAGAAAGGAAAAAGAAGCACCTTATTCTTTTGCCTTACTTTTAACATTCATAATAACACTTCTATGGGGGATATATTCAGGAATAAAGCATGGTAATCCCTTTGCCCCAACCTCAACATTTTTGAGATATTTTTATACATATGTATTTGTTCCACTTCAGGCAACAATGTTTTCTCTTCTCGCATTTTTCATAGCATCCGCTGCTTATAGGGCATTCAGGGCAAGGGGATTAAATGCAACATTACTTTTAATATCAGCAGGAATTGTTATGCTTGGAAGGGTTCCAAAAGGAGAGGATTTTTCCCCATATTTTATTGCTGTTACATTCATTTTAATTGCAATAGTTTGTATTCTTGAAGCACTTCCAAGAATTTCAATATATGAAAGAGTTTTATTTTTTGGGCTTGCAATTATTTCCTTAATCCTTATCTTTCCAATAGGGATTTTCTTAAAAACAAAATTGCCTCTGCTTTCTGACTGGATAATGAATGTTCCACAACTTGGTGCAAAAAGAGGACTATTTATAGGAATTTCACTTGGTGCAATAGCAATGGCATTAAGGATTATTCTTGGAATTGAAAGAACATATTTGAAATGAAAGAATTTTTTGAAAAAATTTCAAAAATTGATAGAAGAATAATATACCTTTTAGTTTTTATATCTATTACAATTCCTCTTTTAATTAAAAAGGGATTTGAATTTGAGGCACTTCCAGAAGTTAAAAATGCTTATGAATTTATAGAAAAATTGCCAACTGGTTCAAGAGTTTTAATTTCAATAGACTATGATGCAGCAAGTATGCCAGAATTACAGCCCCTTCTTGAAGTTATGCTTGTTCATCTTTTTAAAAAAGATTTAAAAGTGATAATGATGGGGCACTGGCCACTTGGTCTTCCCTTAGGACAGATTGCCCTTGAAAAAATAGCAAAAGAGATGAAAAAAGAATATGGAAGGGATTATGTATTTCTTGGATATAGACCTGGAATAGCAGCAGTTATGCTTAATATGGGAAAGGAAATAAGAATGGTATTTGATGTTGATTATAAGGGAACACCAATTGATTCATTACCACTTATGAAGAATGTCCATAATTATAATGATATTGCTCTTTTAATAGGATTTGAAGCAGGTGCTGTTGGAGATTACTGGGTTCAATTTGCTCAGGCAAGATATGGACAAAAAATAATTCTAACTTCAACAGCAGTTGTTGCTCCTGATTTATATCCCTATTTCCAGGCAAAACAGATTGAAGGATTAATAGGTGGTTTAAGAGGGGCTGCTGATTATGAAAACTTATTAAAAAGAAGAGGATTTGCATATTCTGGAATGACTGCCCAAACAATTATACATGTTATAATTTTAATATTTATAATAATTGGGAATATTGGTTTTATAGCATTGAGGAGAATAAAATGATAGATATAATATTTTTATGGATTGCAGCAGGATTAACATTGGCAATATTTTCTTTTTTATATAAGGATAATCCATTTTATAAATTTGCAGAACATATATATGTAGGCAGCGCTGCAAGTTTCTGGTTTTTATATTTATGGTTTTTTGATGTTGAACCAAAAATTTTAGGACCATTTAAAAATGTTTTTAAAACTTATGGATTCTGGAAGATGTGGCTTCATTTTACACCCGAACAGTGGATTTTATTCATTCCAATATTTTTATCAATATGTATGCTTTTAAGGTTTATACCGCCAGTTGCATGGCTTTCAAGATGGGCAATAGCATTCACAGTTGGAATGGCAGCAGGACTTGGTGTAACAGGTTCACTTCAAGGTTACATAGTTCCCCAGATTCATGCAACAATTTTACCTTTAACTTTCAAAGATTTATTTTCAAGTTTTAACAACTTAATAATAATTGTTGCAACAATTTCAACTTTATTTTACTTTTTCTTTTCAAAAGAACATAAAGGTGCACTTGGCATTTTTTCAAGAATTGGAATAACCTTTATCATGATAGCATTTGGTGCATCCTTTGGCTATACAATAATGGCACGTGTTTCACTTTTAATTGGGAGAATCCATTTCCTCTTATTTGAATGGCTTTCTTCTTTATTCTAATATTTTTAAATCAAATAGAAATAAAAGAGAAACTATTTTTAGAAGAGCCAAAAAAATATAGAATATTTTATTTTGAGTTAAGGGATAAATATCTTAATAATAAAGAATTTGAAAAACTTTATAAAATATCAAAAGTTGCAATTTGTGAACTTGGAAAAAATTATATATTCTATTCTGATTTTTTAATTTCAAGATATTTGACAAATAGAAAATTTTATTCTCTTATTGATTCAATTGATTTATTTTTTGAAAAAGAAGAAATAAAAAGGATACTCTTTTCAATGATTGATTTAAAATTTTATGAACTTGCAGAAAAATTTATAAAATATGAAAGGGAAAAAAATAAGGATAAAAAATTATTTTCTGATATGCTTTATAGAATTTATATTGAAAAAAATGATTATAAGAATGCTTTTAAAGAACTAAAAAATTTTGAAAATAAGGAAATTATAAAAGTTGAAATCAAAAGAATTTCAAAAAATATACCATTTGAAACAATTGAAAATGAATTTCAAGAAGAGGAATTTTACCCAGTTCTTGCAGAGATAGCAATTTCAAAAAATCTTTATGAAAAAGGAATAAATTATTATATAAAATCAAAGGATGAAAAAAAATTAGAAGAATATCTTGAAAGAAATCCAGATTATATAATAAGATTCACTGAAAAGGAAAATGACCCATTAATTTTATATTATAGGGCAAAGGCTTTTGAAATTAAAGGGGAAAAGGAAAAGGCAAAAGATATTTATGAAATTATAAAGGATAAAGTTGAAAAATTTAATGATGAGATATACTACTCTCTTTCAAAAATATATCTTGAGAAAAATGAAATGGGAGAGGCAAAGAAAAATATTGATAAGATAAAAGATAGAAACAAAAAATTGGAGGTTATGGGTCTTTACAATATTTTGACTGGAAATTTTAAAGAAAATTTTGAAATTTTAAAAGAGATAAAAAGTTCTGATGCAAGTTTTTATCTTTTCCTTACACATTACTTTTCAAAGAATTTTGATAAGGCTGAAACACTCTCATTTAAATTTATTTCAAATTTTCCAAAAGATAAAAGAATACCAGAAGTTCTTTACTTGTCCTATATTTTAAAAAATTTTAAAGAAAATTTAAACGATTATGTTCCTATCCATTATAAAATTTTTAAGGGAGAAGATGTTGAAATAAATCTAAAAGGAGAAAAAATTGATTTTTTATATTCTTATCTTTATGGAGTTTATTTAAAGAAAAAAAATAAAATTAATGAGAGTTTGAAACTTTTTGAAAAAATTAAAGAAGGTGATTTGCCGGATATAATTAAAGTAAAAGCACTTATTGAAATTGGTGAAATATATGAAAAAATTGATAAAAATAAAGCAAAGGAAATTTATAAGGAAATAATTTTAAAATATCCAGAAAATCCATTTTTTCCTTATATAGAAAGAAAATTATAATTATTCTATATTTCTTGCTATCTCTCTTATATTTTCTGCACATAGTTTTATTTCAATTGCAATATTTATATTTTCTAAATTTTCTGATTTCTGAGAAATTGTATTTCCTTCCCTTAAAATTTCCTGCCCTAAAAAATCAATTTTTTTACCCCATGACCCTTTTGAATTTATAGTTTTTATAATTGATTCAACATGAGATAAAATTCTTATTTTTTCCTCTTTACATTTTTCGTCATTTAAATTATTTAATAAATTTTCAAGTTTTTTAACCTCTTCAAGAAGTGCTTTTTTTAAATTCTCTCCCTCTTCTTTTCTGAATTTTAAAAGTCTTTTTACTGCAATCTCAAGAATTTTTAAGAATATCTTTTTCTTTTTCTCTAAATTCTCCTTTTTTATGAAAATTTCCCTTAAAATATCAGCATTATCAAAATATATGTTTAATTTTTCTCTTTTTTCAAATTTTTTTATACTATCTATAAGTCTTTTAAGTTTCCTTTCATCAACAACATAATCTTCTGGTGGTGGAAAATAAAACTTAATCTTTATCTTCCCCCTTTTTAAATACTTTTTAATAATTTTTCTTATCTCCCTTTCAAGTCCAATTATATCCCTATTTCCTGAAAGGGTTATTTCAACTTCCCTTGAATTTAAAGAGATTATTTCAACTTCAAAATTCCCATATTTTGTATATCTTCTTGCATATCCGTATCCTGTCATGCTTAACATTTCAGTCAATCAAAATTTCTTCAAAAAGAACCTGGTTTAAGAAAAAATAAAGGAGTGAAAAAAAGATTAAAATATAAAGATAAGGGGAAAGAAATTTTTCATTTGATAAAACTTTATTTGTAAGTGAGATTGCAGAGATAAAAGGAGGAATAAAAAGAGGTATTATAATAAGGGGTAAGAAAAATTCTTTTGCTCTTGTTCCCATTGTTAAAAATGAGATTAAAATGCCAAGAGAAGAAAAGGAAAAGGATGTAAAAAATAAAATTATTAAAAAATAAAGAAATATTTTTAATGAAAAAGGGAAATTCAAAAAAATTAAAAATAAAAAGTAAAGGAATATTCCTGATAAGAATAAAAAAAGGGTTAGAGAAATTGTTTTTCCAATAAAAATGCTTTCCCTGTCAATTGGTAAAATAAGCAATCCTTTAAAACCGCCATTTGTTTCTTTAACAGTATATCTTGAAAGACTTATTATTCCTGAAAAAAGAAAGGAAAGCCAGAAAATAAAAGGTGAAAATTCTCTGTTTTGAATAGAAAAAGAAATAAAAACTATCAATAAAAAGGAAAAAATTAAAAAAGGTATTATTATTTCTTTTGTTTTTATTTCAAGGATTATATCTTTATAAATTATCCAGAAAGATGAAAATTTTTTAGCCAATTACCTTATTTACTTTCCTTAAACACTTTGTGCAAACATAAACTCTTTTTATTTTATTTCCTTCCTTTATCCTTATTTTATGTAAATTTGGTTTAAAAAATCTCCTTGTAACATTATGGGCATGGGATACATTCCTTCCTATCTGTGTATGCTTTCCACACTTATAACATTTTGCCATATTTTAATTATATAATAAAAATATTTTCAATTTCAATCGCGAATCCACCATCTATCTGGAAATTTTTCCTTTAAAATTCTATCTCCTTCACCTACTGGCTCAAGCCCATTCATTCTCATTTCTGCATCCATCATTATTTTAACAAGTTCTTTGAATTTAATTTTTGGTTCCCATCCAAGTTCCTTTTTTGCCTTTGAAAAATCTGCCCTTAAATTTTCAACATCAATAGGTCTTAAATATTCTTTATCTATCTTCACATATTTTTCCCATTTAAGTCCAACATAGGAGAAAGCCTCTTCAAGAAATTCTTTAACAGAATGCCATTCACCTGTTCCTATCACATAATCATCAGGCTTTTCCTTCTGTAGCATCTTCCACATAACTTCAATGTATTCAGGTGCATAACCCCAATCCCTTTTTGCTTCTATATTTCCCATATATAAAAATTCCTGTTTTTTCTTAAGAATATTTACGACTCCGAGGGTTATTTTTCTTGTAACGAATGTTTCTCCTCTTCTTGGTGATTCATGGTTGAAAAGTATACCATTTACTGCAAATATTCCATAAGCATCCCTGTATATTCTTGTCATCCAGTATGCATAAAGTTTTGCTGCTGCATAAGGGCTTCTTGGAAAAAATCCAGAATTTTCATTTTGAGGAGGAGAAGCGAAACCAAACATTTCTGATGAAGAAGCCTGATAAAATTTGCAGGAAATACCACTTTTTTTAATTGCCTCTAAAATCCTCACTGCTCCCAAACCTGTTATATCTCCTGTATATTCAGGCAAATCAAAACTAACCTTTACATGACTCTGTGCACCAAGATTATAAATTTCATCGGGTTTTATCTCATAAATTAAATTTGTTAAATATGAAGAATCTGAAAGGTCTCCATAATGAAGGAAAAGTTTTGCACCGGGTGTATGGGGATCAACATATATATGTTCAATTCTTGTTGTTGATGTTGTTGAAGACCTTCTTATTATTCCATGAACTTCATACCCCTTTGAAAGCAAGAATTCAGCAAGGTATGAACCATCCTGACCTGTAATACCTGTTATTATTGCTTTTTTTGTTTTCATAATTTAATTATAATGGTTTATAATAAAAAAATGAAAGTATTAGCCTTTGAAACTTCCTGTGATGAGACATCCTGTGCAATTTTAGAAGACAATAAGGTTTTAGCAAATATAACAAATGTTCATATTCTTCATAGAGATTATGGAGGTGTTGTCCCTGAAATTGCCTCAAGAATTCATACTGCATTAATTTTACCAAGTTTAAAAACAGCAATTGAAATTTCAAAAATAAATATTGAGGAAGTTGACATAATTTCAGCAACACAGGGGCCTGGTCTCATTGTTTCTCTTTTAGTTGGTTTTACCTTTGCAAAATCTCTTGCATATTTTTATAAAAAACCATTTATCGGAGTTGACCATCTTGAAGCCCATTTATATTCAATATTTCTTGACTTTCCTTTTTTAAAACCACCAATTTTATTTTTACTTGCATCAGGTGGTCATACTGAATTCTTTTTAATGGAAGAAAATGAAGAAATAAAATATCTTGGAGGAACACTTGATGATGCAGCAGGTGAGGCTTTTGATAAAGGGGCAAAAATTCTTGGTTTTCCATATCCCGGTGGTGCAAGAATTGCTGAAATGGCTGAAAAAGGTAATCCTGAAAAATTTAATTTTCCAAGAGCAAAAACACCAGTATTTTCTTTCAGTTTTTCAGGATTAAAAACATCTTTACTTTATTTTGTTAAAAAAAGACCAAAAAAATTTATAAGAGAAAATCTGGAAGATATATGCGCATCATACCAGGAAGCAATTGTTGATAGTTTACTTGAAAAAACAATTGAGGCAAAAGAAATTTTAGGAATAGAAAAGATAGCAGTTGTTGGTGGTGTTTCTGCAAATGAAAGATTAAGGGAAAAATTTAAGGAAAATTTTAAAGAAGTTTATTTCCCTTCAAAAATTTATGCTTCTGATAATGCCTGCATGGTAGGAATAAGGGCAATTTCACTTTTCAAAAAGGGAATAAAAACAAATTTGGATGCTTCACCCTATACTGTTTATCCTTTAAAAGGTTCATTTTAAGATTAAAAATTTATTTTTCTTTTTCAAAAAAGGCGTTTTAATTTCTATGAAATATATTCCTGAAGCAAAATCCCTTAAATCTATCTCCTTTAACCCTTTCTTTCCTTCAAAATTCAAAATTTTTAATTTTGAGCCATAAACATTGTATATTGAAATCTTTCCTTTAATTAAATAACTAAAATTGTAATCAACATAAATTTTCCCTGAAGAAATAAGCGGATATATTCTTAAATCTTCTTTATCAAAAGAAGGTCTTTCAGAAAAGCCGATACTTAAATATCTTGAATAGGCAGAATCAATATGCTCTTTTAAAGAATCTAAACTAAGCCCACCAGCAATTGCAAATGCAACTTTTATAGAATCCCCTGGATTTATATTAAATGGACCAGCAGAAATACAGGTTGATAAATCAGAAGCACTGTCTGCATAGGGAAAAGAAAGTGTCCCGTTTAAAAATTTAATTGCAATTGAATCAGGCAAATCTAAATAGGGATAAACATATTCCTCATTCCTTATAATTGAAAGATTTCTTATCAAAGGACTTCCCCTTTCAGGATACAAAATTGCAGAACCCATATATATATTTCCATAATATTGGTAAGCCATACTCCTTGAAGAATCTGTTCCACCATAATCAGCAAAGTTTGAATGATTTATATCCCAGTCAAGGAAAATGCCCGAATAAATACCGAAGACAGGCTGTGATGAGGTATTTTTTAAAATATATTCAATTATTACAAAATCCCTTAAATTCTCCTCACTGAACGTGAATCCCTTTTGTTTTACTATTATCCCTTTTATCTCCTCACCACCAGAATCACTATAAGAAGCATAGGAATATTCACAGAAAGGTGGATAAGGCTCATACATATAAACCCCATCAATTGGTATCCAGTCTTCATCATAATAATATCTATCAATAACATAGGGCATCACTGTTCCAATTGAAAAACTACCTGCATAAAGATGATATAGCGAACCATGAGGATATGAGCATTCCCCGAACACACCCATATTTGATACCACAAGGGTAATTTCACCGCAGTCATGTGTCTCCCATGGTGATGGAGTATGTAAAAGTGATTGATATATATTTAAAATTCCCCATCCATAACTATTATTTGGATAAGGAGAACCCTGAGAGGGTCTTCTTGCATAATCAAGAAGCAATGAATAAACCTTTTTAAAAGTTAAATAGGGATTCTTCTGGAATAAAATTAAAATTCCTCCTGTTACATGAGGAGTTGCAGTAGATGTGCATGTTGAATACTGGTAACCACCACCCGGCCATGATGATCTTATATTTTGACCGGGTGCAACAATATCAGGCTTTGTTCTGTTCCAGTCAGGTCTTGGCCAATATACTGGGTCATTCCATGGATATTGATTTGGTGCAGGTCCCCTTGATGAATAGGATGGAACATTATCATTTTGATCAGATACACCAACTCCTATAACAATTGGAAAATTACCGGGAGTGCTTGCTGTTCCAGAACCGGGTCCATTATTTCCTATAGCAAACACAGGAACAATTTTTAAATTCCTTAAATTCAAACAATCCTGCCAGAATTCTAAAGAAGTTGTATTAGTTGCACCCCATGAATTGTTTATAGCCTTTATATCAACTCCATTTGCTTTCCATTCTCCATGTTTTTGAAAACAGGTATGAATTCTGGAAGCAGATGTCGAGCCATTCTGGTCAAAACACTTGCATGAAACAAATTTTGCATCAGGTGCAACACCTATATCATCAGGAAAAGGTCCTAAACCATCGCCTCCAATTATTATTCCCATTGTAAAGGTTCCATGACCATGGTCATCATAAGGAAATGTTTGATTATTCACTGCATCATACCAGTGACCTTCAAATTTCCCCTCCAATGCAGGATGGAATGCGTCAACACCTGTATCC
>JBDRZD010000025.1:0-11312 GCA_039803745.1 Caldifarciminota bacterium | reverse complement strand
ATCCTTTTATCTTTAATAATTTCAGGGACATTTTCAATAGTTGCAATGGATCCTGAAACAGAAGAATTTGGGATAGGTGTTGCATCAAAGGTTTTAGATGTAGGTTATATTGTTCCATGGATTGAAGCAGAAGCAGGTGCTGTTGCAACACAGGCACTTGCAAATCCATATTTAGGGAAATGGGCAATTGAACTTTTAAAAGAAGGAAAAAATGCTGAGGAGGTTCTTAAAATAATTATTGAAAAAGATACATCACCTGAGGACAGGCAAATTGGAATTGTTGACAGATATGGAAACTCCATATCATTCACAGGTAAAAATAATATTCAATGGGCAGGACATAAAAATGATAAATATGTTGCTATTCAGGGGAATATA
Source organism: Caldifarciminota bacterium (assembly GCA_039803745.1). GTDB lineage: Bacteria > Hydrothermota > Hydrothermia > Hydrothermales > Hydrothermaceae > JBDRZD01. The sequence goes on along the minus strand of JBDRZD010000025.1, from coordinate 10,934 downwards.
CTTAAAGGACCAGAGGTTATTGATACGATGTTTAAAGTTTTCAAAAATACAGAAGGATTACCACTTGCAGAAAGACTCCTCTTAGCACTTGAGGCAGGAGAGGCAGCAGGTGGTGATAGAAGGGGTAAACAATCAGCAGCCCTTTATGTGATAAGAAAAAGGGGAGGATATCAGGGAGCAAATGATAAACTTGTTGAATTAAAAGTTGTTGATAATCCCGAGCCTTTAAAAGAATTAAGGAGGGAATATGAATTATGGCAGTATGCATTCCTTTCTGTAAGTTATTTAAGGCTTGCGAAAGAGGAAAAAGATAAAGAAGAAATATTTTTAAAAAGGGCTTATTCACTTCTTAAAAAGGCTCTGGAAAGCAATTTAAATAATGCAGATGTTTATAATGAACTTGCATGGGAATTTGCTTTAATGAAAAAATATCCACAAGAAACAATTGAAGCAGCAAAAAGGGCACACGAGTTATCTCCTGATGACCCAAATATAATGGATACACTTGCAGAAGCCTATTATGCAGCAGGTATGTATAAGGAGGCTATTTTCTGGGAGAAAAAAGCACTTGAAAAAGAACCTGATAACAAGTTTTTTAAAAAACAACTTGAAAAATTCAAAAAAGCATTAAAATCTAAAAAATAATTTCTGGATGCATACTTAAAAATATTATTATTGAAAATAAAAATAAAAAGTAATAATTGAAGATTTTTATCTGATTCATATTTTTCTTTCTCACTTCAAGGAATGATAAAATACCAAGAGGGATTGAAAAAATATAAAGTAAAAGGAATTTTAAAATTAATGGAGTTATAAGATATGAATAAAGGATTAAATAGGAGGAATAAATCTTTCCCTTTTCTTCTCCAAAAATTGTAGGGATTGTCTTAACATTTAAAATTTTGTCTCCTTCTATATCAAGTAAATCTCTGAAGGAAATTGCAGGTGTTAATGCTAAAAATATGAGTAAATAAATTTTTAACGGAATATTTTTATAGGATAAATTTATTCCAAAACCCATCATAAAGGAAAATAAAGCAGCAATCCCGAGAATTAAAAGATTTAATGGAAAATATTTTTTTAACCTTATTGGGGGAACTGAATAAATTATATGTAAAATATGGGAAAATAAAAATATTAAGAAAATTCTTAAAGAAAAAGTTGATAAAAAAAGGCTTGAAAAGAAAAAGAATAAAAAGTAAAAGATAACTTCTTTTTTACTGTATTCATAAAAAAATGGGTTTGTATTCCTTATATATTTATCTCCTTCTTTATCAAAATAATCGTTTAAAATCAATGCTGACTGAAATAAAAGGAAAAGGGAAAGGGAAACATTTAAAAAATAAAAAAAATTTTCTATTTTATATCCTTTTAAAAAAATTGATATTAAATAACCACCAGTCATTAAAAAGAAATAATGGAGGAAAAGATAGATTCTTAAAATGGGAAATGAAAGTTTTTTTAAAAATGAAGATTTTAAATATAAAAAAATTGTAAAAATTAAAATTCCTAAAAACAGATAAAACATTTTCTTCCCCCTCCTCTCAATTAATTTTTACTTTATCTCACCTAATATCTTAAATTCAACCCTTCTATTTAACTGGTGCTCCTCCTCTGTTTTTGCATTTGGAACAACAGGTCTATCCTCTCCATATCCAATTGCTATAAGTCTTCTTGCATCTATTCCATGTTTTGTTATGAAATATGTCCTGACAGAGTTTGCCCTTGCATCTGTTAATCTGTAATTGTATGCTCTTGTTCCTCTTTCATCAGCATGACCACCTATCTCAACTTTCATTGTCGGATTATCTTTTAAAACCTGGGCAATTGAATCAAGGATTGGATAGGATTCTGGTCTTATTGTTGCCTTGTTGAAATCAAAATAAATATTTCTGAATGTGAATACCATCTTTTCCTGCAGCATCGGGAAGTTCTTTATGTTCTTCTCCCCTCCTCTTACAGAAACATATGCAGCCTGTGGAATATATTTTGGACCTTTTGGAGGAGGCGGAACTGTTACTTCAAATAAATATGTTCCTGCATATAAAATTATTTCATAAGTTCCGTCCTCTTTACTCTTCATCTCTTTAACAAGTTTACCTGTTGAATCCTTTATAACCATATCTGCAACAAGTGCTTCATTCGTTTGGGCATTATAAACTTTACCAAGGACTATACCTTTATTTGGTTTTAAGAGGATCTCTTTTTCAATTAAAGTTGCCGGCTTCATTATAACAGGTTCTGTTCTTTTATAATAATCAGGATGCTCAAATATAAATGTGTATTCTCCTGCTTCAAGTTGAACCTTTAAAAATCCAAGTGTATCTGCTTTTAATTTTTCCTCTTTATCCTTAAATTTAACTGTTATTTCAGGCTGAACAGGTTCACCTGTTAATGCATCCTTTATTCTTAAAGCAAGTATTCCATAAGTTGGAACAAGTTTAAATGTTAAATCTGTTGTTTTAGCAGCCTTTACTTCAGCAGGCAATTTCTTAGGAAAATATTTCTCTTTTACAACATGAACGATATAATCTCCAGGAGTTAATGAATAGAAGAAAAATCCATTCTGGTCAGATGAAATTTTCTTAACAAGTTTATTACCTTTATAAATATTCACTTCAGCAATAAGCGGTTCCCCGGTTATAGAATCTTCAATTGTTCCCCTGATTTTTCCTTTCATCGGTGTTCTTAATCCCCAGTAAAGACCAAGTGCCTCACCATTGCTTCCATAGAAAAATCCTCTTGAATGGGAATAACCAAGATCAAAATAGAAATAATCAAAGGAGAAACCAATTCCATAGGAAAGGGAGACTCCTTGATGACCACCAAGAGAACTTCCTATTCTTGTTATAAACCACTCTGAAAGAGGGTATTCAAAACCAAGAGAAAGTCTTGGCATTGTTGAACAAAGTGCTCTTTCTTTAAACCCCTGTTCATAATCAAAAAATATTTTCCACATTTTTTCAGGATTAAAATATGTTATTCCGAGCCTTAAAATAATCGGTAATTTCTTTTTAAATGGATCTATCTCATAAGTATCAGATGTATCAACTCCTAAACTTTCTCTTTTCTCTTTGTCTAATAAATTCCATATATTGAAATCTTCAATTCTTCCAAAATGGTAACCTTCCTCTGCATAATGTTCTAAGCCGGGATCAATACCAAAAGGAAAACCTGTTCCCCATTTTAAAGAAGAATAAATATTTGAAAATGAAAGTCCTATTGCAAACCTGTCTTTATAATTTGCTCCTAAACCTAAATCAAAAGAAACTCCTTCTCCACCAACCCCATACCTTGCCTTTAATGTATCATATCCCTCTATTTCTCTCCTTCCAGAATTTAATGCAGCTCTGAAATCAAGGACTTCTGCATAGGCTATTCCAAAAATATAAGAGAATCCAAGCCCATACAGTATTCTTAAATCTTCATCATAATCATACTTATATCCAAAAGAAATTTTATTTTCTAAATAAGATATTGCTTCTCCATCAAAATCATTTAAATCATATCTTTTGCCGAGTTCATTTCCAAAAAATGAAAGTGACCAGAAATCCTTTGTCGTCTTTATAAAACTTGCATTAACAATTCTCATTCCAAATCCAAGGTATTTATAAGCAAAGGAAAGCCCTGTTAAATCACTTCCAAGATGAAATTTAAAAAATCTACCTGGTATTGAACCATAAAATTCATTTTTATCTTTATAATTTAAAGTATCACCCTTATTTGCCTTATCAGCCATTTTATTCCACCAGGATAAAGAGAATGTATTGTTTGTAAATCCTAAAAATCCTGATAAAGGAAATGAAAAGGAAAAAGAAGGATTTAATTTTGAACTTAAAAGTGCGGGATTATAGAATATTGCCTGCGAGCCATAAGTATATGAAGAACCAAGCCACATTCCTGCGTTTGGATAGTTATAATAAGAAAATAAAATATATGGAATGGTTAAAATTATGAATTTTTTCATCTCTCCCTCCTTTATTTTTCTTCTAATGTTTCAAGGTCTGTTAAAACTGTTGCTTCAACCCATCCATTAACTCTTAAAGAATCCCTTGATCTTAAATATGCCTTACCTTGCTTTGGGATTAAAATTTTTATACTGTAAAATACAAGGGAATCCTGAAAAACATTGAAATCATCTTTTGTAAGTTCTAATGTATCACTCCATGCTTTAGCATTTATTGATTTACCTGTAACAGTATCCTTTGGAGCAGCATAGAATGGAAAATTGTGTATTACTGAATCAGGTGGCCATTCAAGCCCTTTTAAATAAATTGTTCCATAAGCCTCTCCAGGTATTGAGTGTCTGAAATTCAAAACTATCCTGACTTTTGCAATTTGCCCTTTCTTTGCTGCCTTCCTTATTTCCTTTTCTACTTCAAAGGTATCTTCCTTTGTAAAAACTATGTCTCCAAGAAGCTGGGCTGCAAAAAGAACCCTTTTCATTCCCCAGATTGTATCTAAATTTGTATATCCTGTCTTTATCTTTGTATCTTCAACCCTTATCTGAAGTTTATGTGGACCAAAAGGGAAATTTGGATAAATTATTCTTATAATTGTATCTATATTTCCGGGAGAGAATCTAAAATATATTGTATCATCTGACCATATCTTCATTGTATCACCAATTGTATCCCAGCACCATGGAGTAAATCTTACATAACCTTTAATTGTATCCGGTGCATAACCTTTTATTTTCACTTTACCAACCATTGTAAAGAGTAATGAACGGAAAAGTGACCTCATAGTATCAATATCTCTTCCAAGTGACCTTCTTAAACTTGCATAGAATACCTGAAAAGTGGTTGTATCAACATATACATTTGTCTCTGTATGCCTCTGAATTGAAAATACAGAATCTATTTCAGGAGATTCATAAATTATCTCATATTTTTCAGGCTGATCTTTTAAAATATCATATACGGTTACACAGGAATCACCTATTGGACATCTTAATGTTACCCACCATTTTGGCTGTTCCTTTGGCACTTTTATACACGATATCCCTATTATTAAAAAAATTACCCAATATTTTTTCATAAAACCTCCTTTTAAATAAATTAATTATAATTTAAATAAATTTCAAAAAACAATTGAAGCAAAAATAATTTTTAAATTAAAATTATCCTCTTATGAAAGAATTCAGGGAGTATCATAAAAAAAATGCAGGTATTTTTTTAAAAATTGATAAAGTCCTTTTTAATAAAAATAGCAAATTTCAAAAGATTCTTCTTTTTGAAAATAAAGATTTTGGTAAAGTTCTTGCCCTTGACAATTTCTTAATGCTAACAGAAAAGGACGAATATTTTTATCATGAGGCAATTGTTCATCCTGCCCTCTCTTTAATTAAAAATCCTGAAAAAGTTCTTATAATTGGTGGTGGGGACGGAAAGACAGTATATGAAGTTTTAAAACATGGGGTAAAGGAAATAAATCTTGTTGAGATTGATGAAGAAGTTATAAAAATTTCTGAAAAAAATTTTAAATGGGGGAAAGTTTTTAAAAATAAGAAAGTTAAAATATTTGTTCAGGATGCCTATGAATTTGTGAAAAGAATAAATGAAAAATATGATTTAATAATCGGTGATTTTCCTGACCCTGTTGGTCCTGCAAAAAAACTTTATGAAAAGGAATTTTATTTGAATATTAAAAAAATTTTAAAGAAAAAGGGTATTTTAGTAATTCAGGCAGAATCACCTATTTATCATAAAGAAATTCAGAGAAAAATTTATAATGAAATTAAAGAAATTTTTAAAATATGTAAGTTTTATTTCTCCCCTGCCCCAACTTATCCAGGTGGTGTATGGCTGTATTTATTTGCCTCTGATTTTTATAACCCTTTAAAAAGTAAAATTAAAAGGGAAATTAAAAATTTAAAGTTCTATTCTAAAAAAATACATAAAGCAATTTTTGAGATTGGAGAAATTTTATATGAGGTTCCTCGCATATAGTAAAAAAAATTCTGATTTAATAATAATTGGTGTTCCTTATGAAAGCGAGGTTGTTTTTAAAAAGGGGGCTTCAATTGCACCAAAAAAAATCAGGGAAGGTTCAGAAGCAATAGAATATTATTCACCTTATCAGAATAAAATTGCAAAGAATTTTTATGATGAAGGAGATATTGAAATAAAAAATTTAAAGAAAAAAGAGATTTTTAAAAAAATAAAAGAAAAGATAAAAAATATTTTGAAAGATGATAAAAAATTTATTTTAATTGGTGGAGACCATACAATAACTTATCCTGCAGTTCTTGCAATTAAAGAATTTTTTAAAGAATTTATATTAATTCATATTGATGCCCATCTTGACAGAAGAAAAATATTTAAAAAAGATGAAATAAACTATGCAACAGTTATAAAAAGGATTGAAGAAAAAATAGGTGAAGAAAATGTATTCACCTTTGGCGTAAGAGCAAAAGGTAAAGAGGAAAAAATTACAAAAAATATTTATTTTTTTAATGTTTATGAAAATATTAAAAAGATTGAAAATATTTTAAAAACAAAAAAATTTTATGTATCAATTGACCTTGATGTTTTGGATCCTGCTTTCTTTCCAGCAGTTACAAATCCAGAACCGGGAGGAATTGATTTTAAAGAAATTTTAAATACAATAATATTTCTATCAAATTTTAAAGAAAATATAATAGGTTTTGATGTTGTTGAATACAATCCCTTAGTTTCACAGGAGATGACATGGGCTATCTCTGCAAGCATAATTATAAGGGAAATAATTTGTTCTTTAATTTGACTTTAAAAAAATTTTTTAATTATAATTAATCACTTCAAAAAATGATAGAAGTAAAAAATTTATCAAAATATTTTGGAAAAGTTAAGGCAGTTGATGATATTTCCTTTAATGTAAAAAGGGGAGAGATTCTCGGATTTTTAGGTCCTAATGCTGCTGGAAAAACTACAACGATGAGGATAATAACTGGTTTTTTAAAACCAACCAATGGAACAGTTTTTGTTGAAAACATTGATGTTCTTGAGAAACCTGAGGAGGTTAAAAAGAAAATTGGATATCTTGCTGAGGATAACCCAATATACACTGATTTAACACCAAAGGAATACTTGAAATTTATGGGTGAAGTAAGGGAAATGGAAAAAAACTTATTTAAAGAAAGGTTTGAAAAAGTAATACATGATACAGGAATAGAGGATGTTTTAAATAGACCAATTGGTGAACTTTCAAAAGGCTTTAGACAGAGGGTTGGGCTTGCACAGGCTCTTTTACATGACCCTGAAATACTTATTCTTGATGAACCAACAACAGGACTTGACCCAGCCCAGATAGTTGAAATAAGAAATTTAATAAAAGAACTTGGTAAAGAAAAAACAGTGATTCTTTCAACCCATATTCTTCCTGAAGTTGAAATGCTTTGTGAAAGGGCAATAATAATTCATAAAGGTAAAATAGTTGCAGAAGGGAAAATAAAAGAACTTGAAGAAAAGACAAAAAGGAAAGAAAGTGTTAAATTTTTAATAAAGGCAAATAAAAAGGATTTTGAAGAAAAGATTAAAGAAAGAAAGGATGTTGAATCATATAGTATAAAATCCTTAAATGATTTTATTGAAGGGAAAATTTCATTTAAAGAAGGGGATGCAAGGGAAATATTATTTGATCTCTGTGTTTTAAATAAATGGAGAATTTATGAACTTTATTCTGAAAGGTATGGTCTTGAAGAAATATTTTTACAACTTGTTAGGGAGGAATGAAAAGGGTTTTTGCAGTATATAAAAAGGAATTGAAGAGTTATTTTAATTCACCAATAGGTTATATATATCTTGTTGTCTTTCTTGTTTTAACCCAATGGCTATTTTTAAGAAATTTCTTTGTATTTCCTCAAACAACTTTAAGGGATTTATTTTCTTTATTTCCTATAATCTTTGTCCTTTTTATTCCCGGCCTTACAATGAGATTATGGGCAGAGGAAAGGAAAGTTAATACGATTGAAATACTCTTCACTTTACCTTTAAAGGATTATGAAATTTTATTTGGAAAATTTCTATCAGCATTAACATTCTTTGCCCTTTCTTTACTTCTCACATTTTTATTACCAATAACACTCTCTTTTATTGGGGACCTTGATTGGGGAGCAACAATTTCAGGATACATAGGGGCACTCTTTCTTGGTGGGGCATACATTTCCCTTGGACTTGCCCTTTCAAGTTTTACACAGAATCAGATAGTTGCCTATATCCTTTCTGTTACAATATGCTTTTTATTTTATATAATAGGTGAAGATGCTTTAATTGCCAATTTCTCAACATTCTGGATAAATATATTTAAATTCTTTTCATTAAAAACAAGGTTTGAAAGTATTACAAGAGGGATAATTGATTTAAGGGATATAATCTATTATATTTCCTTTATGGGGTTTTTCCTTTATTTAAATATATGGATAATGGATAGGAGAAGATGAAGAGGGAAAATTTAAATATAATTCTTTCGCTTTTATTTATTTTTGGAAGTTTAATTTTGTTTAATCTTATTTTAAGGAAACTAATCTTGAGGATTGACTTAACAGAAGATAGGATATATACTTTATCAAATTCAACAAAAAAAATTCTCTCAGAACTTGATGATATAGTTACTGTTAAAGCGTATTTTTCAAAAAAACTTCCACCCAATCTTGTTCCAGTTAGAAGGGAAGTTGAGGATATTCTTGAAGAATACAGAACATATTCAAAGGGTAAATTGAGATTTGAATTTACAGATCCTGCAGAAAATAAAGAACTTGAAGGAAAAGTAACAAGAATGGGAATACCAAAAATACAGATGAACATATTTGAGAAGGATAAGCTGCAGGTGATAGGTGGTTTTCTTGGAATTGCAATTTTTTATAAAGATAAAAGGGAAGTTATTCCTGTTGTAGAAAGCACTGAAAATATTGAATATGAAATCACTTCAAGACTTTTAAAACTTGCAAAAAAAGAAGAAGTAAAAATTGGTATAATGTTTCTATCAAAGGATAAAAAAGATTTTTATACAATTTATAAAGACCAATTATCCAAGCACTATTCTGTTAGAGAAGTTTCACCAAATCTAATTCCTGAAGATATAAACCTTTTACTTGTTCTTGGATGGAAAGAACTTGATAAAATGGCTCTTTATAATATAGATCAGCATATAATGAAGGGGAAAAGATGTATATTTTTAATTGACCCAGTGAATATTACAGAGGAACTTCAATCAAGGGCATTAAGGGAAAAGGATGTTGAATTTTTTAAAAATTATGGTATAAAAGTAGATGTAAATCTTGTTCAGGATGTCTCTCATGAAATGGCGCCATTTATGCAGGCAGGGATGGCATTTCTTATTCCCTATCCTTACTGGATTAAAGGAATAAGAAAATTCTTTGATAAAAATAGCCCAATAGTAAATAAACTTGAAAATGTTGTTTTTCCATGGTGTTCATCAATTGATACAGTTTCAGATGTTTTAAAGGATAAAGAAATTACTTTTCTTATTAAAACAACACCACAGGCATGGTCAACAAAATCCTTTTATAATCTATTTCCTGATCCCTTTGCAAAACCACCAGAAGAAAGAAAACAATTTAACATAAGCATACTTGTCAATGGAAAATTTAAATCTTATTTTACTTCTGAAAGTTTGCCACCGGGTGTTGATACAACAAAATTTTTAAAAGAAACAAAAGAACCGGTTTATCTTGCCCTTGTTTCAAACCTTAAATTTATAGAGGATAGAATCTTAAATATGTATCCTGAAAACATTTTATTTTTATTAAATTTATGTGATGCACTTGGTTTCGGAAAAGAATTAATAGAAATAAGGTCAAGAGGAAAAACTGAAAGACCAATAAAAAATCTTTCTGATTGGCAAAAGAATTTGTTTAAGTGGGGAAATACTTTTGGAGCAGCAATAATAGTTATTGTATTAGGAACATTGAGATTTGTCCATAGAGAAAGAAAGAAATTAAGGAAGGGATAAAATGAGGTATAATGCACGCCTTTTTGGAGGAATATTTTTTATACTTCTTTTTATATTTTTAATCATTGAATCTCCATGGTCAAAAAGAATAAGGGCACCAAAAAAAATAAAAATTACTGATTTTAAAATTTCTGATATTGCAAGGATTGAAATGAAATCAAAGGATAAGGAATTTATCCTTACAAAGAAAGATGAAAAATGGTTCTTACAGAGATATGATACAATATTCTTACCTGTTGATTCGGCAAGGATTGATAGAACATTAAAGGCTTTTGAAAATCTAGAAGGTGAAGTTGTTGGGACAAATCCAAAAGATTTTAATTTATATCAGGTTGAAGAGGAAAATGGGATTCATATAAAGGCTTATAATGCAAAGGGGAATATACTCCTTGACTTTTTTGTAGGTAAAATGGGGCCAGATTTTTCATCAAACTATGTAAGATTGAATAATAAAAATGAAATTGTTCTTGTTGAAAAATATATAAGGGGTGATTTTCCCCTTTATAAGTTGAGTTGGATAGATAAAAGACTTACAAATTTTAAGGCTGAAGATGTTGTTAAATTCAAGCATAATTTTGGTGAAAATTTTGTTGTTGTCAAAAAGGATGGAAGGTTTTATTTTGAAAATGATACTGTAAAACTTGATTCAACAAGAACAATTCAGTATTTAAGGATGATAAGCAATATAATTGCAATGGATATTATTGATACGATAAGTATAAAAGATGCAGGTCTTTTAGAGCCTGCAGGAATTTTTGATATTGAAATGAAGGATGGCACATATCATTCTATAATATTCGGAAACAATACAGGAGAAGGTGGTGTATATTATGTAACAAATAAAAATAAAAAATATGTTTATACATTGAGCAAAACATATGTTGATAATGCATTAAAGAAAACAAAAGATTACTTCTTAGGAAAAACAGAAGGACCTGAAATCATTGAAAAACCATTTAAGAAATTTGGAAAACCCAAAA
>JBDRZD010000024.1:24888-27546 GCA_039803745.1 Caldifarciminota bacterium | reverse complement strand
TTTATAAATTTTGTTAATACATAGGGCAAAATTCCACCATGTTTTATATATTCTATTTCTATATAAGTATCAAGTCTTAAAATAACTTCAAAAACTTTTTCTTCACCATCTTTTCTTGCTTTTACTTTTAATCTTTTAAATGGATATATATTTTCTTCAAGACCTTCAATATAAAAAATCTCGTCTCCTTTAATTCCAATTTTTTCTGCATTTTCACCTTCAAGGAACTCAAGTGGTAAAATACCCATTTGAACTAAATTTGACCTGTGAATCCTTTCAAAACTTTCAGCAATCACTGCCTTTATTCCTAAAAGATAAGGACCCTTTGCAGCCCAATCCCTTGATGAGCCACTTCCGTATTCCTTTCCTGCAATTACAAGGAGTGGCACCCCTTCTTTTTTATAATCCATTGCCGCTTCATATATTGTTAATAATTTGTTTTCAGGAAACTTTAATGTAAAACCACCTTCTTTTTCAGGAATTAATTTATTTTTAATCCTTACATTCCCAAATGTGCCCCTCATCATAACCTCATGATTACCCCTTCTTGCACCAAATGTATTAAAATCAGAAGGAACAATACCTAAGGAAATCAAATATTTTCCAGCAGGAGAATCTTTTTGTATTTCACCTGCAGGCGATATATGATCTGTTGTTATGGAATCACCAAGAAACACTAAACATCTTGCATTTTTTATATCTTTAATCTCAATTTCCTTTGGCTCAAAACCTTTAAAGAATGGTGGCTCTTTTATATATGTTGAAGATGGATCAAATTCAAATAAATCTCCCTTCGGTGCTTCAAGGTTCTTCCAGTTCTCATCACCCTCGTATATATTTGAATAGGAATCTATAAAATCTTCTTTTGAAAGATATCTATTTAGAAATTCATCAACTTCTTGAGAAGAAGGCCATATATCTTTTAAATAAAGAGGATTATGATTTGCATCAAATCCGATAGGCTCTTCAAAGGGATTCCATAAAATAGTTCCTTTTATTGCATAAGCAATAACAAGCGGGGGCGACATTAAAAAATTCATCTTTACAAGTGGATGAACCCTTGCTTCAAAATTTCTATTTCCTGAAAGGCAGGCACTAACTATCAAGTTATTTTCTTTTATTGCTTTTTCAACCTTCTCAGGAAGAGGACCCGAATTACCTATACATGTTGTGCATCCAAATCCAACAATATGGAAACCAAGTGCTTCAAGATAAGGAAGTAAATTTGCTTTTTCAAGATATTTTTTAACAACAATTGAACCAGGAGCAAAACTTGTCTTTACATATGGTTTTGTTCTTAATCCTTTTTTAACTGCATTTCTTGCAAGCAATCCTGCTGAGAATAAAAGATAGGGGTTTGAGGTGTTTGTGCAACTTGTTATGGCAGCAATAACAACATCACCATCTTTTATTTCATAATTCATATCATCAAAACTTATAATCGCCTTTACTTCTTCTTTTCTCATTTTATTTATAAAAACTTTTATCTTTTCTTTTGCTTCATTTAAAGATAATCTATCATGGGGTCTTGAAGGACCGCTTATGGACTTTTCAATTGAAGAAAGATCTATTTCTAAAACATCTGAGTAAACTGGCTCCTCTATATAATCATAATATAAAAGGTTTTCCTTTGAATATTTCTCAACAAGTTTTGCATCCTTTCCTCTCCATTCAAGATATTTTATAACCTTTTCATCTATTGGAAATAATCCGCAGGTTGAACCATATTCAGGAGCCATATTTGCAACTGTTGCCCTATCAAAAACAGATAGATTTTTTAATCCATCACCAAAATATTCAACAAATTTACCAACAACCTTTTTCTCCCTTAATTTTTGAGTAACATATAGAACAAGGTCAGTTGGAGTTATACCTTCTTTAAGTTCATTTTTCAATTTAACTCCCACAACTTCAGGAAATAGAAAATAAACTGGCTCACCAAGTAAGGCTGCCTCTGCTTCAATCCCGCCAACACCCCATCCAAGAACACCAATCCCGTTTATCATTGTTGTATGGGAATCAGTTCCAATCACTGTATCAGGAAATAAAAAGTTTTCACCATCAATCTCCCTTTGGGTTATCACATCAGAGATATATTCAAGATTTACCTGATGAATGATACCACTTCCCGGTGGGAAAATCTTTAAATTCTTAAAGGAGTTCTGTGCCCATTTCAAAAAAACATACCTTTCTTTATTTCTTTCATATTCTTTTTCCATATTTTTCCTTAAAGAATCTTCTGTTCCAAAATAATCAACCTGAACAGAATGGTCTATTATGAGATGGCATGGTATAAAGGGGTTTATCTTTTTCGGATCTTTACCCATCTCCTTCATCTTATTCCTCATTGCTGCAAGGTCAAGGATAAGTGGAACACCTGTAAAATCCTGAAGTAAAACACGAGATGGATAAAAGGGAATTTCTTTTTGAAATTTTATTTTCCCATCCCATTTTTTAAGTGAATCAATAATCTCTTCAGGAATCCCTTGAGAGTTTCTTATTAAGTTTTCAAGCAAAATTCTTATACTGAATGGAATTTTCTCTATTTGAATTCCTGTTTTTTTTGAAAATTCAGAGATTGAAAAATAACTGTATTTATTCCTTTTAAATCTAATCGTTTTTTTAAATTCCGCTAACCCCTTCATTTCTCCTCCTTTT
>JBDRZD010000024.1:0-24026 GCA_039803745.1 Caldifarciminota bacterium | reverse complement strand
TTTTTGAATTCCCTTTAAGTTTTATATTATAATTTAAAACTTAATAAGGAGGAAAAATGAGAGTAAAAGGAGGACCACATACAAGGAGAAGACATAAGAAGATAAGGGAATTGGCAAAAGGATATTATGGACAGAAATCAAAAACTTTTAGAAAGGCGAATGAACAGGTTTTAAAGAGCCTTTATTATTCATATGTTCATAGAAAGGAAAAGAAAAGAGATTTTAGAAGGTTATGGATAACAAGAATAAATGCTGCTTGCAGGAATCTTGGAATCAAATATTCCCAATTCATTCACAAACTAAAGGAATTAAACATAAATTTGAATAGAAAAATGCTTGCCTATCTTGCAGTTAATGAGCCAGAAAGTTTTGAAAAAATTGTAAATCTTGTAAAAGGGAGCCTTGAATAAAAAGGATGGATTTAAAAGAATTAAAAATTGCATTAGAAGAAGAAATAAAATCATGTAAAAGTTTTGAGGATTTAGAAAAATTAAGAACAAAATATTTAGGAAGAAAAGGGCTTCTTAAGGAATATTTTAAAAAATTAAAGAATTTCCCTGAAGAGGAAAGAAAAGAGGCAGGGAAGATATTAAATGAAATTCAGGAAAAAATAAAAAAATTTATAGAAGAGAAAAGTAAAGAATTCCCAAAGGAAGAAGAATTTATAGATTTATTTTTACCTGTAAGAAAATTACTTACAGGCTCATTGCATCCAATTTCAATTACTTTAAAGGAGATTGAGGAAATATTTGCAAATATGGGGTTTGAGGTTGTATCAGGACCTGAAATTGAAAGTGAGTATAACAATTTTGAAGCATTGAATATCCCAAAGGAACATCCTGTAAGGGATATGCAGGCATCATTTTTTATTGAAGAAGATATAATTTTAAGGACTCATACATCACCTGTCCAGATAAGGGTAATGAGTTCAAGAAAACCACCTGTAAGAATAATTGCTCCTGGAAAGGTTTACAGGGTTGATCCATTTGACCCTTCCCATTCACCTGTATTTCATCAGGTTGAAGGTCTTTATGTTGATGAAGGTGTTACTTTTGCAGAATTAAAGGGAACAATTGAAATTTTTGCAAGGGAATTTTTTGGTCCTGATACAAGGATAAAATTTTTACCTTCCTATTTCCCTTTTACAGAACCTTCAGCAGAAGTTGCAATTTCCTGCACAATATGTAAGGGGAAAGGATGCTCAACCTGTGGAGGTGAGGGATGGCTTGAAATTCTTGGATGTGGGATGGTTCACCCAAAGGTTTTTGAAAATGTTGGATATGACCCTGAAAGATATACTGGTTATGCCTTTGGTTTTGGAGTTGAAAGAATGGCAATGATAAAATACAGAATTCCTGATATAAGACTTTTTTATGAAAATAGTATTGATTTTCTGGAGATTTTTAAATGAAAATTACATACAATTTTTTAAAGGAATTTGTATTTTTTGAGGAATCCCCTTTTGAGATTGCAGAAATTTTAAATTCCCTTGGAATAGGAGTTAAAGAGGTAAAAAGTGTTGGGGAAAAACTTGAAAATAAATTAAAAGTAGTTAAAATTGAAAAAATTTCCCCTTTAGAAAATAAAGAACTTTATTTATGTGAAATAAATGATGGAGAAAAAAATCTTCAAGTTGTATGCGGGGCAAAAAATGTAAGGGAAGGAATGAAAACAATTTATGCACCACCTGGAACAGAGATAAAAGGAGAAATAATAGGGATAAGGGAATTTGGGAAAATAAAATCCTATGGAATGCTTGTTTCCCTTGATGAAATTGGAATTGGGGAAGAAAGGGAAGGAATTGTTGAAATTGAAGATGATTTTAAGGTTGGTGAAGACCCTTTCCCAAAACTTTCCTTACCTGATTATGTATTGGAATTAGAAATCACACCAAATAGACCTGATTTACTTGGTATTATTGGAATAGCAAGGGAAATAGCAACCTATAAAAGAATCTCTTTCCGCTTGCCAAAGGCAAATCCAAAAATAAATCTTGAAATTCCTGAATTTGAAATAGAAGTTAAAGATTATGACCTCTGTCCAAGATATACGGGAAGGATTATAAAAAATGTAAAGGTTAAAAAATCTCCTCTTAAATTACAGATTAGACTATTTTTATGTGGTTTAAGACCAATTAATAATGTAGTTGATATTACAAATATAACAATGCTTGAAACCTCTCAACCGCTCCATGCTTTTGACCTTGATAAATTAAAAGAAAAAATAATTGTAAGAAGAGCAAAAAATGGAGAAAAAATGCTCTGTCTTGATGGAATAGAAAGGGAACTTGATGAAAGTATTCTTGTAATTGCTGATAAGGAAAAACCTGTTGCAATTGCAGGAATAATAGGAGGGGAAGAGACAAAGATAGATGAGAATACAAAAAATGTATTCCTTGAAAGTGCCTATTTCAATCCAATTTCTATAAGGAAATCAAGAAGAAAACTAAAAATTGATACTGAAAGTTCCTATAGATTTGAAAGGGGAACATGGTGGGATGGAGTTTCCTATGCCTCGGATAGGGCTACGAAGTTGATTGAAGAAATATGTAAAGGGATATCAGGAATTATTATTGATGTAAAAAAAGCACCAAGAGAAGAAAGGGTTATATTTTTAAGAGAGGAAAGGATTGAAAAAGTTTTGGGTGAAAGGATCAGTATAAAAGAGGCAAGAGAAATATTAAGCAACCTTGGTTTAAAGGTAAAATTCCATGAGGGTGATAAAATATTTTTTACCGTTCCTTCCTATAGAAATGATTTGTCTCTTGAAGAAGATTTAATAGAAGAGATAGCAAGGCATTATGGTTATGAAAGAATAAAGGGAAAAATAGAAAAAGGGATAGGATTTTTAGGAAGAAGAAATAGTTTTAAGGATAGAATAAGAGAATTTTTTATAAATAAAGGATTCTATGAATGTATCTCAGTCACATTTATAAGTGAAAAGGATATAGAACTTTCAGGAATCTCCCCCTCCGAATTTATTCCACTTAAAAATCCACTTTCACAAAGGCATACTCATTTAAGAAAATATATTTTCAATTCTCTAATTTATTCTTTTTTAAATAATGTAAATGCAGGAAAAAAATTAATAAAATTGTTTGAAATTGGTAATGTGTTTGAAAAAAATAATAACTATAAAGAAGATGAAAATTTATGTGTGCTTATAGGAGGAGAAATAGAAAAGAGTATATTTGAAGAAGAAAGAAAAATAAATTTTTATGATTTAAAATGGGTAATTGATGACTTTTTAGACACTTTTAAAGTTCAGGTAAATTTTAAAGAAGATGAGTTTTCTTTTTTAAAAAAGGGATTTTCAATTTATAAGGATGGTGAAAAATTAGGTTTTGCAGGAATAATTAAGGATGTTTATAATAAATTTTTTGATATTCCCTATGAAATAGAAATATTTGAAATAAATTTAAAAGTAGTTTCAAAAAAAATACCGGTTTATAAAGAACCTCCAAAATATCCACCCCTTTTAAGAGACCTTTCTTTCTTATGTCCTGAAAATATAAGTTTCAGATTCCTTGAAGAACTGATTAAAGAATTTAAGGGAGAGTATCTTGAAAAATTTTATCCAATTGATTTATTTAAAGGAAAACCACTTCCAGAAGGGATTAAAAATATAACAATAAGGTGCATTTTTAGAAAAAAGGAAGGGACATTAAAGGAAGAGGAAGTTGAAAAAGAAGTTGAAAATCTATTAAAATATATAGAAGAAAATAGCCCGTTTAAATTCAGGAGGTAAAAATGGAAGGAGAAATTATAAAAAAACTTGAAGAAAAAATTGATTTTTTAATAAACAAAATTAAAAAACTTGAAGAAGAAATTGAAAATTTAAAAAGGGAAAGCGAAAATAAAGAAAAAATTATTTATGAGGCCCAGGAAAAAATTAAAAATTTGATTGAAAAAATTGATGCTGCTATAAAATGATTGAAAGAGATATTGATATCCAAATAAGAGGCAAAACATATAGAATAAAAACTGACCTGGAAGAAGGAGAAGTAAGAGAAATTGAAAAAATTGTAAATGAGACAATTTCAGAATGTGAGAGAATTATTGAAAATCCTGAAGGACCTGAGAAAATCTATGTTCTTGCTCTTTTATCGCTTGCAGAAAAGATCCTGAAGGGAAAATATAAGAGAAAAGAAATGGAAGAAAAAATTGAAAAAATTATTAAAAAAATTGAGGAAAGAATTTGAAGGAGGTGAAAAAAATTGTTATTTCAAGATTTTTTAGAAAAAAAAGAGGGGCCATTAGCCTACAGGCTTGCACCGAGAGATTTTACAGAATTTCAGGGACAAAAACACCTTGTTGGAGAAAATGGAATTTTAAAGAAATTAATAGATAAAGGTATCATACCTTCCTCCTTATTTTTTGGCCCCCCTGGAACAGGTAAGACTTCCTTAGCCTTAATTATTTCAAAAAAAACAAATTTGCCTTTTTTCCATTTAAATGCATCAGTTTCTACAATATCTTCTGTAAAAAAAATTCTTGAAGAAGCAAAAAAGTTTTATAAAAATACAAAAAAAGGTGTAATCCTTTTTATTGATGAGATTCACAGATTTAACAGACTCCAGCAGGAGGTTCTTTTACCATCCTCTGAGAAAGGAGAAATAATTTTGATTGGTTCAACTGTTTTAAATCCTTTTTTTGTGATTGATAAAGCCCTTTTATCAAGATTGAAAATATTTGAATTTAAACCACTTGATGAAGAAGATATAATGATTATATTAAAGAGAGCAATAAATGATGAAAGGGGATATAGAAATTTAAATTTAAAAGTAGATGAGAATGTTTTAAAAAGTATAGCAGATTCATCAGAAGGAGATGCAAGAAGAGCTTTGAATATGTTGGAACTTCTTGTTGAAACAAGTGAAAGTAAAGAGATAAACCTTGAATCTTTAAAGAAATTACCACTTTATTACAGGTATGATAGAAAAGGAGATGAACACTATGATACAATTTCAGCCTTTATAAAATCTTTAAGAGGTTCTGACCCTGATGCAGCCTTATACTGGCTCTTTAAAATGATAGAGAGTGGTGAAGACCCAAGATTTATATTCAGAAGAATGTTAATATTTGCATGTGAAGATATAGGTTTAGCAGAGCCAGAGGCAATTAAAATAGCAACAAACTGTGCTTATGCTTTTGAAATGGTCGGGATGCCAGAAGGCGAATTCTTACTTGCCTTTTTAACAATTTTTTTAAGCCTTTGTCCAAAATCAAATAGCGTTTTAAGAAGCATAGTAAAAGCAAAAAGAGTTTTAGAGGAGAAAAAATTTGCTGTTCCAATGCATTTAAGAGACAGTCATTACGAGAGTGCAAAGAAGATAGGAAGAGGTGTTGGTTATAAATATCCTCATACAGATCCAGAAGCGATATATCAAAAATATTTGCCAGAGTTTATTGAAATTGCCGAGATACTTGGAAAAGGTAAAGAAAAGATATTAAAACAGAAACTTGAAGAAATAAGAAAAATAAGATGGGGAAAGGAGGTGTAAAATGGCAGAAATCATATTTTGTTTTATTTTAGCATTACTTTTGGGATTTATTATTGGCTATTTCTTTTCAAAATATATGATAAATAAAAATTTGGCAAAAGCTAAAAAAAGTGCAAAGGATATAATTGAAAGTGCAAAAGCAAAAGCAAAGGAAATTGAAAAAGAGGCACAAATAAAAGGAAAAGAAGAAATCCTGAAAGAAAAAGCACAAATGGAAAAAGAACTTATAAAAGCGAAAAAAGAAATTGAAAAAAAGGAAAAAGAGATAAATCAGAGAGAATATCAGATTGATAAAAAGGCTGAAATACTTGCAAGAAAAGAGGAAGAATTAAAAGCAAAGGAAAAGGAAATATCAAATAAGGAAAAAGTTTTAAACTTAAAAATGCAGAAAGTTGATGAAATGATAAAAGAGGAAACCATAAAACTTCAGGAAATAGCAGGAATGACAAAGGAAGAAGCAAAGGAACTATTGCTTAAAAATGTAGAAAAGGAAGCAAGAATCGAAGCAGCTCAAATTGCTCACAGGATAAGAGAGGAAGCGAAAGAGAAGGCTGAGAAAGAAGCAGTGAAAATAATAGCAACTGCTATGCAAAAGGTTGCATCAGGTATCGCTTCTGATTCCTGTATCACAGTTGTGCCACTTCCATCAGAAGATATGAAAGGAAGAATAATAGGAAGGGAAGGAAGAAATATAAGGGCTTTTGAATCAGCAACAGGTGTTGAAATAATAGTTGATGATACGCCTGAAGCAGTGATACTATCCTCTTTTGATCCTTACAGAAGAGATATTGCAAGGATAGCAATGGAAAAACTTGTGCAGGATGGGAGAATACATCCCGGAAGAATAGAAGAAGTGGTAATGAAGGTGGAGAAAGAAATGGAAGATTATATAAAAGTTTTAGGAGAAGAGACAATATTGGAACTTGGGATAAGAGGTATGCATCCTGAACTTTTAAAACTTATAGGGAAAATGAAATACAGGACAAGTTTTGGACAGAACTTACTTTTACATTCAAAGGAAGTAGCATATCTTGCAGGAATAATGGCAGGAGAGTTGAGACTTGATTCTGAAATAGCGAAAAGGGCAGCCCTTTTGCATGACATAGGTAAAGTTGCAGAACCTGATTATGAAGGACCTCATGCATTAATAGGTGCACAACTTGCAAAAAGGTATGGTGAATCAGATATTGTTTGTAATGCAATCGCAGCACATCATGAAGATGAAGAGGCAATTTCACCTTATGCAATGATAGTATCTGCAGCAGATGCAGTATCTGGTGCAAGACCAGGAGCAAGAAGAGAGAGTATCGAAGCCTACATTAAAAGGATTGAAAAACTTGAAGAAATCGCTTCATCATTCCCGGGTGTAGAAAAAGCCTATGCACTTCAGGCTGGAAGAGAAATAAGGATAATAGTTGAAGCAGAAAAGGTTACCGATGCAGAGGCAAGCGATTTAGCAAAAAGAATTGCAAAAGAAATAGAAGAAAAGATTGAATTCCCTGGACAGATAAAGGTAACAGTTATAAGGGAGTATAGAATCACAGAATATGCAAGATGAACTTAAAGAGAAAATAAAAGATTTACCAGAACTTCCAGGTGTTTATTTATTTAAAGATAAAAAGGGAAATGTGATTTATGTTGGGAAAGCGAAAAATATAAAAGAAAGAGTAAGGGAACATTTTTCTATTTCTTTGCGTCACCCAAGATTTGAAAAATTAATTTCAAATACCTTTGATTTTGACTATATAGTTACTGACTCAGAAGCGGATAGTTTTTTACTTGAAGCAAATTTAATTAAAAAATATTTACCAAAATACAATGTAAGGTTAAAGGATGATAAAAAATATCCATATCTTAAAATCACTTTAAATGAAAAATATCCAAGGATATTTAAAACAAGGGATATAAGAGAGGATGGCTCTTTAATCTTTGGACCATTTCATTCTGCAAAATCATTAATGAAGACACTCAAAATAATCCTGAAAATATTTCCTATTAGAACATGCAAATACAAATTGCCATCAAGACAAAAAATAAATCCATGCCTTGAATACCATATAAAAAGATGTCCTGCACCATGTGTTCCTGGAAATATTTCTGAAGAAGAATATAGAGAAAATGTAAGAAAATTAATTGAATTTTTTTCTGGGGAAAGTGAAAATGTTGAAAAGTGGCTTGAAAATGAAATAAAAATTGCTTCAGAAAATTTAAATTTTGAAAAGGCAGCAATTTTAAGAGATAGATTATTTGCTTTAAGGGATATTCATAAAGGATATGTGGTTCATATGGAGGAAGATGTATTTATTGATGTTATTGGATTTTCAAGGGTTTCAAAATACGCAATGTGCCTTATAATTCCGATAAGAAAAGGAAGAATATGGGATAAAGAGGATTACCTTTTGGAATTTCCAGAAGAAACACCTGATGAAGAAATAATCGAAGAATTTCTGATTCAATTCTACTCAAGGGGGATAATAGGTGCAAGAAAAATCCTTTTACCCTTTGAAATTCCAAATAAAGAGATGATTGAAAAAGTTTTAAAAGAAAAGAGGGAATTAAATTTAAAAATAAGTTTTAAACCAAAAGATGAAAAGGAAAAAAGATTAATCCAAATGGCAAATGAGAATGCAAAACTCGCCCTTGATGAAAAACTTTTAGAAAAGGGTGTTTTAAAAGAAAGGGTGCCAGTTTCTCTTATAGAGATAAAGGATTTATTTAATATTGAAAAACTACCTGAAAGAATTGAAGCAGTTGATATTTCACAGACTTTTGGGGATGAGAGGGTTGGAGCAGTTGTTGTTTTTGAAAAGGGCAAACCAAAGAAAAGCGAATACAGAAAATATAAAATAAAATATACTGAAAGTTTTTCAGATGCACAGATGATTTATGAAGTTGTAAAAAGAAGAATAAAAAGATTAAAAGAAGAAAACAAGGAATTCCCTGATATTCTAATAATAGATGGGGGTAAACCACAACTTTCTTTTGCAGTGAAGGCATTAAAAGAAGAAGGTATAGAAAATCTGTGTGTTTGCAGTTTTGCAAAGACCTTTGATCAACTTTATTTTCCAGATGGAAGGATGATTGTCTGTCCAAGAAATAAAAGAAATGCACTGAAACTTTTAAAGTTAATAAGAAATGAAGCCCACAGATTTGCGATAACTTATCATAGAAAAAAAAGAAAGGAAAAAATTAAAAAATCAATACTTGATGAGATAGAAGGAATAGGCAGGGAGAAAAAAATAATGCTTTTAAGGTATTTTGGTTCCCCTGAAAGAATATTTTCTGCAAGTATTGAAGAGATTAAAAAAGTAAAGGGAATAGGAGAGAAGCTTGCAACAAAAATATATGAGAAACTACATAAGATTGAAAAAATATAATTCTCCATTTGGTGAAATAAACATAATTCTGGAAGGGAACAAAATAAAAAAAGTTTTGCTTGGGAAATTTAAAAAAAATAAAAAAATTAAAATAAGAAAAGATAGTATCGGAAAAGCCCTTTATAAATATTTTAAAGAAAAGGATGAAAAATTTTTAAGAAAAATTCCTTTATTATGGGAAGGAATAAATACTTTTGAGAAAAAAGTTTTAGAATATTTGAGAAAAAATGTAAAATTTTCTGAAAGGATAACTTATGGAGAGATTGCAAAAATTTTTAACATTTCTCCAAGAAAGGTTGGAAAAATAATGAAAAAAAATCCCTTTCCCATATTTATTCCCTGTCACAGAGTTATAGGTAAAAAGGGAATTGGTGGTTTTTCTTATGGAATAAATTGGAAAATTGCTTTGCTTGATTTTGAAAAATGAAAGTTTTAATTTTTATATTTTCAATTTTTTATGATTATAATTTTTCACCTTCTCTTGCAAAATTTGAAACAGAAGGAAAAGCAATTTCACTGATTCATGCACCATCAATTTGCAAGTTTAATAAAAAAAATATATCTTTTTCTTTTTCCTATTCTAACCCCTACTCTATTCCCGGTTTAAATTTTTTTGAAGGCGCGATTTTAAAAAATATAAAGAATATAAATATTGGAATAGGTTATGAGAATTTTGGAATAGATTTTTATAAAGAAAATATTTATCTGGGTGGCATCTCCTTTGAAAGGGAAAGAATGAATTTTGGATTAAATTTAAAACTCTGCAATCTCTATATAAAACAAATTATTTCAAAATGGAAAATTTCAGGAGATTTCGGAGTTTCCTTCTTTTTGTTGAATAATTTAAAAACAGGCATTTTTCTTTTAAATTTAAATTCACCAAAAATTTTTTCAGAAAGAATAAATTCTTCAACTTCCCTCTCTTTTTCTTTTAAAGAAAACAAAGAATTTGAAACATTCTTTGATATAAACTACGAAGGAGAGTATGTTTCCTTTTACCTTGCCCAAAAATTTAATATCTTGAAAAATATTCAGGTAATAATTGGTATAGTTAATGAACCACCAATTTTTTCCTTTGCCTTTGAAATACCCTTTGAAAACATAAATTTTTCCTTTTCTTTTAAAAACCATAAAATACTTGGAGGTTTTACTTCCTATGAAGTTGACATCACAAGATAAAAATATAGAACTTTTAGAAAAAATATTTAAAGAGGGATTTTTAATAAAAGATGAAATAAATGACTTTGAATATAGACACTCTCAACTATTAATGGCTCTTTCCTTTTATCAAAAAATAATATCAAAGGACAAAATAATAATTGAGGCAGGAACAGGGGTTGGGAAAAGTTTTGCTTATTTAATTCCCATAGGAATTGCCTTAAAAGAAAAAATTTTTGAAAACGCAGTAATTTCAACTCATACAAAAACCTTACAAAAACAACTTTTTGATAAGGATGTAAAGATATTAGAAAAAATAGTTCATGGAATAAGCATTGAACTTGCTCAGGGACTTGAAAATTATATATGCCTTTTAAAAATAAAAGAAGAGGATATTTTTTCTAAAAAATTATACACTGAAATTATTTTTGAATTTCTTGAAAAAACAAAAGATGGGGATTTATCAGAACTTGAAGGAAAAAATATTTCGTATGGAATTTTAAAATATAGAAAGGAAGATTGCTTAAAAAAAGAATGTCCTTATTATATGGATTGCTATATATTTAAAAACATAGGGAAATGGAAAAATGCGGATATTTTAATAACAAATCACTCATTTCTCTTAGCAAATTCCCTTGTCGATTTCCCTTACATTAAAAAGGATGGAATCCTTGTGATAGATGAGGCACAAAGAATAATAGAGGATGCAGTTAATACTTATGGAATAGAAGTAAATATAAATTATCTGGAAAGTATACTTTTTAAAGAAATTGCAGAGAAAAAATTTATAAAAAATAAAAGAGATTTACTTGAAAAAACATATAGAGAAGTGAAAGAATTAAAAAGAAAGTTGGAAGAGTTTCTTGGAGAAAGTGAAAAGAGAAAAATTGAAGGCGAAATATTTGAGGATTTGAAAATCCATGAAAGACTTTTAAATCTTTCAGAAGAAGTAAAAATTCCAAAAGGAGAAAAGGGAATTTATGCAAAAAACTTCAAGGAAAAACTTTCCCTTCTTTCAAAAAATATTGAAAGGATAATATTTTCACAAAATGAAAATTATGTGAAATGGGCTACCAAAGAAGAAGAGGAGATAATTTTAAAAGAGTCTCCTTTAAATCCCGGTGATTATTTAAAAGAATTTTTATATCCAAATTTTCCTGTAATCCTTTTTACATCAGCAACAATTAAAACAGGAAAGGATTTTTTCTTTTTTATAAAAGAGGCTGGAATTGATGAAAAAATAAAAACAATTTCTTTACCATCCCATTTTCCTTACAAAAAAAATGTTATAATTTATATTGATAAGGAGGCACCAAGTCCAAAGGAAGAAGAAAAATTTATTATTTATATATCAAAGAAAATACCTGAACTTATTGAAATATTTGGTGGAAGAGCACTCGTTTTATTTACATCTTATAAAATGTTAAAGGAAGTAAAAAAATTATTACCAAAAATGAAAACACCTGTCCTTTTTCAGGGTGAGGATTCAAGAAGGAATTTACTTAAAAAATTTAAAGAAGAAAAAATAACATCCCTATTTGCAACAGGAACTTTCTGGGAAGGAATAGATGTTCCCGGTGAAGCCCTTGAACTTTTAATAATTGTAAGGCTACCTTTTGATGTCCCTGATGAACCATATCATGAAGCAAAGATAAACTTATTAAAAAAAGAAAATATAAATCCTTTTTTAAATTATTCATTACCTCTTGCTATTTTAAGATTTAAACAGGGTTTTGGAAGATTAATAAGAAAGAAAACAGATATAGGATGCTTTGCAATATTTGATTCAAGGATATTAAAAAGTTCTTATGGGAAATTCTTTCTTTCAAGTTTACCACCTGCTCCTATTACTTATGATATAAAAGATGTGAGGAGATTTTATGAGAATATCAAAAATATTTGAAAATTTTAAGAAATCAACTGTATTTGAGATATACAAAAATTTTGGGGATATACCTTTTAAATTTTATATTGTTGGAGGTTCTATAAGAAACTTTGCTTTAAATGAAGATACTTATGATATAGATTTAGTTATAATAGATGGAGAACCTGAAAGAGTTTCAAAGGAAATCTCTAAAAGAGTAAAAGGAACATACTTTTTGCTTGATGAAGAATTTAATGAATACAGGATTGTTTTAAAAAGAGAAAAAATTTATACAATTGATGTAAGTCCTTTAAGAGGAAAAAGTATTGAAGAAGATTTAGAAAAAAGAGATTTAACAATAAACAGCATTGCAATTGAACCAAGAAAAATGGAACTTGTGGACATAACAGGAGGATTAAAGGATATAGAGGATGGAATTTTAAAGACAACAAGAGAAGAAAATTTAATTATGGACCCATTGAGAATTTTAAGAATAGTAAGGTTTCATTCCTTTTATGGATTTAAAATTGAAGAAAAAACTTATGAATGGATGAAAAAAAACAGGGAACTTTTAAAAAATGTAGCAAAAGAAAGAGTTAAATATGAAGTATGGGAAATGTTTGGTAAGGGAAAGTATGTTGAAAAAAGTATTGACATATTAAAAGATACAAGAATTTTATTTGAACTTATACCAGAACTTACATATCAAGAAAATTCTTTTCAGATTTATGAAGGAGTAAGTATGAACATTTTAGAACATACTTTAAATGTTGTTAAAAATATAGCAAAACTTGAAAGAAATTTGAAAAAAACCTTCTTTTCAAAATTTAATGAAAATTATTATAAAGAATGGTTTGAATATGAAAAAAAGCCAATTCTTTTTCTTTCAGGTTTTTTCCATGACATAGCAAAACCATTCACTGTGAAAATTGAAGAAGGGAAAACAAAGTTTTATGGGCATGATAAGGAAGGAGCAAAGATTGCAAGTAAATGGGCTTATGAAAACAGACTCTCAAGAAAAGAAACAAAAATACTTGTGAAACTTGTAAAAAATCATATGTATCCCCATCTTTTAGGGAAAGAAAAGGAAATAACAAGAAGAGCAATATACAGGTATTTGAGAAAAACAGAGGATGTCTGGTTTTCATTATTTTTACTTGACTACGCTGATTTCAGGGCAACACCACCTGGGAAAAATCCAAAATATTTAAAAGATTTACTTGAAAAAGTTGTTTCTTTTTATGAAGAGTCAAAAAAAGAAAGACCAAAACCCCTTATAACAGGTTATGACTTGATTGATTTAGGACTTAAACCAGGACCTATTTTTAAAAAAATTTTACAGGATGTTGAAGAAAAAAGAGCAGAAAAAATAATAAATACAAAGGAAGAGGCAATTGAGTATATAAAAAATAATTATTTGAATAGCTAATTTGCTTTTTTTATAAAAATCCATTATTATATATAACTTAAATTGGTTAGTTATAAACTAACTTATTATGATAAGGATACCTAAAAAAATAGATTATACGATAAAGGTGCTTGAAGAACTTAAAAAGGAGAACAAAAAAGCGCCTTTAAATTTAAAAGAGATAGCAAAAAGAAATAAAATTTCTGAAAAATATTTAAAGCAGATAATGCCCTATCTTGAAGAAAAGAAAATAGTAAAGAGTATAAAAGGACCTGGTGGAGGTTATGTTTTAAATAAAAGTTTGAAAAATATAAGTTTACTTGATATTTTTAATGCATTAAAAATTGGATTTGAGATTGCACCCTGTATGGGAGAAAAAGGCTGTGTCATTTCCAAAAATTGTTATACCAAGAATATCTGGATGGATTTAAATTTAAAAATAAAAAATTTTTTAAAAAGCAAAAAAATTGAAAGGATAATTTTGAAAAAATGATAAAAATTTTTCTTGACAATACTTCTACCACACCTCTGGATGAAAGGGTTTTAAACGAGATGATGCCATTTTTAATAGAAAAGTTTCAAAATCCCTCTTCTATATATTTATCTGGAAGTGAAGTGAGAAAATATGTGGAAAATGCGAGAAAAAAAATTGCAGATTTTATAAATTCTTCACCTGAAGAAATAATTTTTACATCGGGTGGAACAGAGGCAAATAATTTTGCAATAAAGGGAATTGCATTTAAAAAGGGTAAAGGGCATATAATAACTTCAAAAATAGAGCATCTCTCAGTACTCGAGCCAATAAAATATCTTGAAAAAAAGGGATTTGAAGTAACATATCTTGATGTTGATAATTATGGAACTATTGACCCTGATGATTTAAGAAAAGCAATAAGAAAGGATACTATTTTAATAAGTATTATGTATGCAAATAATGAAGTTGGAACTATTCAAGATATAAAAGAGATGGCAAAAATTGCAAGGGAAAATGGAATCCCCTTTCATACCGATGCAGTTATTATGGCAGGATGGGAAAAAATTGATGTAAAGGAAATCGGTGTGGATATGCTTTCAATTTCTGCTCATAAATTCCATGGTCCAAAGGGAATTGGAGCCCTTTATGTAAGAAAGGGAATGTTACTTGAAAACCTTTTACATGGTGGATTCCATGAAAAAAGAAGAAGGGGGGGAACTGAAAATGTACCAGGAATAATAGGATTTGGAAAGATATGTGAAATAAGAAAAGAAGAGATGGAAAAAGATAAATTAAGAATCAAAAAATTAAGAGACGAACTTGAAAATTTCATAAAAGAAAATATTCCTGAAGTTTTGATTTTAGGGCACCCGGAAAAAAGACTTTATAACATTTTATCTGTTTGTTTTAAATATATTGAGGGTGAATCAATACTTTTAAATCTTGATTTTGAAGGAATAATGGTTTCTTCAGGTTCTGCATGCACCTCTGGCTCCCTTGAACCTTCTCATGTCCTGCTTGCAATGGGAATCCCCCATGAAATTGCTCATGGAAATATAAGATTTAGTTTTGGAAAATTTAATACTGAAAATGATGTTGAAAAGGTTAAAAAAGTTCTACCAAATGTTATAAACAAATTAAGACAAATGTCGCCTTTCTGGAAAAAATGAAAGAAGAAATATTAAAACTAAAAAGAGAAAAAAAAGCAATAATTCTTGCTCATAATTATCAAAGACCTGAGGTACAGGAAATTGCTGATTTTATTGGTGATTCCTTTGAACTTGCAAGAAAGGCGAAAGAAACGGATGCTAAAATAATTGTATTCTGTGGAGTAATCTTTATGGTTGAAATGGCTAAAATTTTAAATCCTGATAAAAAAGTTATAACTCCGAGGATTGATGCAAGATGTCCAATGGCTGATATGGTCTTGCCTGAAGATGTTTTAGAATTAAAGGAAAAATATCCTGATGCAAAGATTGTATCATATGTAAATACAAATGCTGATGTTAAAGCGATTTCTGATATATGTTGCACTTCTTCAAATGCAATAAAGGTTGTTAAATCCTTAAATTCTGAAAGAATAATATTTTTGCCTGATGAAAACCTTGCAAATTATGTATCAAGATTTGTAAATAAAGAAATAATTCCCTTTAGTGGTTTTTGCTATGTCCATAAAAGATTCAGTTATGATGAAGTGAAGAAAGCAAAAGAAATTCATCCTGATGCAGTTTTAATAGTTCATCCTGAATGCGACCCCTGTATAATTGATATTGCAGATGAAGTTGCATCAACATCTGGAATGGTAAGATTAGCAAAAGAAAGAAAGGAGAAAAAATTCTTAATAGGGACAGAGGAGGGACTTATTCAAAGACTCAAAAGAGAAATAAAGGATAAAGAATTTTATTCAGCAGGGAGTCCTAAAATTTGCTATAATATGAAAAAGATAGGATTAATTGATGTTTATAATTCTCTTTTATATGAAAGGGACGAAATTATAATTGATGAAAAAATAATTGAAAAAGCAAGAAAACCTTTGGAAAGAATGCTGGAGGTGATTTAAAATGTACAGTGAAAAGGTTCTTGAACATTTTAGAAATCCAAGAAATATGGGAAGAATTGAGGATGCAGATGGAATAGGTAAAGTTGGTAATCCTGTTTGTGGTGATGTAATGTATATTTACATAAAAGTTGAGAATGATAGAATAGTAGATTGTAAATTTGAGACATTCGGATGTGCTGCTGCAATAGCAACTTCTTCTATGATTACCGAGATGGTTAAAGGGAAAACTCTGGAAGAGGCATTAAAAATAACAAATAGACAGGTTGCAGACGCCCTTGATGGACTTCCACCTGTAAAATATCACTGCTCTTTACTTGCAGAAGAAGGTATAAAGGCTGCAATTGAAGATTATCTAAAGAAAAAAGAAAAGAAGAATTAAATTTTTCAAAGGTTATTGATTTTATTACATTCATTCATTTATTATATATAATTAAAAATGGATACGAAAAGGGAAATTGTTATAAAAATAAGTAACGAAGAGATTGAAAATAAAATGAAGGAAGTAGCATTAGAGTATGGGAAAAGTGTTTCTATTAAAGGTTTTAGACCCGGGAAAGCACCAGTTGATGTTATTCTTTCAAAGTATAGGGATGAAATAGAAAATGAAACAATTGAGAAATTGACAGAAAATAAAATTGTTGAAATTGTTAAAAATGAAAAAATTAAAATGATACCTCCTGTTTATATAAAGGAAAAAATTAAAAAAGATAATGAATATGAGATAAAGGTGGAATTTGAAATAATTCCGGATTTTGATGTGCTTGGATATCATAATCTTAAAGTAAAGAGAAGGATAAAAAGAATAACTCCCGCTGATATTGAGGAGAAGTTAAAATATTATCAAGAGACACTCGCTGAATTCTATCCAAAAGAAGAGGGAATTGAAGATGGTGATTTTGTTCATGCTAAATACAGTGTATTTGATGAAAATGGAAAGGTTATATTATCCGCGAGGGAAGAAAAATTTACTTTTGATGAGAAAAATGTATCCGAAGTATTTTATGAAAATTTAAAAGGAAAGAAAAAGGGAGATAATGTAGAGATTGTCACACAGGAAAAAGATAAAAAATTTATTTATAAAGTAAAGATAATAGATGTGAGAAGAAAAGTCCTGCCAGAAATTAATGACGAATTTGCAAAAAGTTTTGACTTTGAAAACCTTGAAGAGTTTAAAAATAGTATAGAAAAAGAACTTATGGAGGGGGCATCAAAGATAGCAGAAAGGGAAATGGAAAACGAAATTTTGAAAAAATTGCTTGAGATAAATAAATTTAATGTCCCGGAAAGTCTTATTGAAGATGAACTTTCTTTAATGATAGATGAATATAAAATAAAAGAAGAAGATATAAAAGAGTTTAAAGAAAAATTTAGAGAAGTAGCAAGAGAAAGGGTAAGAGCAAAACTTCTTCTGGATAAAATTGTAGAAAAGATAGGAGCAAAAGTTTCTCCTTCTGAAATAGATGAAGAGGTTAAAAAAATGGCTAAAGAATACAATGCCGATTTTCTTAGTTTTAAAGCAAATCTTAAAAAAAGAGGAATATTAAAACTTATTGAAACAGATATTTTAAGAAGAAAAGCAATGGAATTTTTAAAATCACAAGTTAAAACGGAGGTTATAATAGAATGAAAGGTCAATATATTCCAATAGTTATTGAACAAACAGGAAGGGTTGAAAGGGCTTATGATATATATTCAAGACTTTTAAAAGATAGAATAGTTTTTATTGGCACACCAATTGATGACCAGGTTGCAAATGTAGTAATAGCACAATTACTTTTCCTTGAAGCAGAAGACCCTAAAAGAGATATACATCTTTATATAAATTCTCCTGGAGGATATGTAACATCAGGACTTGCGATATACGATACAATGCAATATATAAAGCCTGATGTGGTTACAATCTGTATGGGAATGGCAGCTTCAATGGCAGCAGTTCTTTTATGTGCTGGTAAAAAGGGAAAAAGGTATGCACTGCCCCATTCAAGGATAATGATACATCAGCCCTGGGGTGGTGTTCAGGGACAGGCAATAGATATAAAGATACATGCAGATGAAATAATGAGAATGAGAAAATTGGTAGATGAAATCCTTTCAAAACATACAGGACAACCATTAGAAAAAATTGAAAAAGATACGGACAGAAGTTTCTTCATGTCACCCCTTGAAGCAAAGGAATATGGGTTAATTGACGAAGTTATTACAACAAGAAAAGAAATAAAATGACAAAAACTCCTACACCAAAAGGAGTGCCAAGGTGTTCTTTTTGTGGAAGGAGTTCTCTTGAAGTAAAAAGAATATTTACAGGTCTTGAAGCAAGTATCTGTGAAGATTGTATAAAATTATGTTATGATTTGATTTTTGAAGAAAAAGTGCCTCAAAGAATTTTTTATGAAATTGAAAGGATTCCAACACCAAAAGAAATAAAGAAACAACTTGATGAATATATAATAGGGCAGGAAGAGGCAAAAAAAATAATATCAGTTGCAGTTTATAATCATTATAAAAGGATTTTTTATAATAAAAAATCTGATGTTGAAATTGAAAAGAGCAATATATTACTCATAGGACCGACAGGAACAGGGAAAACACTGATTGCCCAGACTCTCTCAAAAATTTTAAATGTGCCAATTGCTCTCTATGATGCAACTCCTTTGACAGAAGCAGGCTATGTGGGTGAAGATGTGGAAAATATACTTTTGAGATTAATTCAGGCAGCAAATTATGATGTGAAAAAAGCAGAAATTGGGATAGTATACCTTGATGAGGTTGATAAACTTGCAAGAAAAAGTGATTCCCCTTCTCTTGTAAGGGATGTTTCAGGTGAAGGTGTTCAGCAAGCCCTTTTAAGAATCCTTGAAGGCGGAATTGCAAATGTGCCGCCTTATGGAGGAAGAAAGCATCCAGAAGGACCTTATATTCAAATAGAAACTAAAAATATACTTTTTATATGTGGTGGAACATTTGAGGGACTTGATGAAATAATAAAAAGAAAAAAAGGAAAAAAGATGGGTTTTGCTAAGGAAAAAGAGGAAGAGGAAAAAGAAATTAAAGTTTTACCAGAAGATTTAATAAAATATGGAATGATACCTGAATTTGTTGGAAGAATTCCCGTAATTGCTACATTAAAAGAACTAACAAAAGAAGAATTAAAAAGGATATTAATTGAGCCAAAAAATGCAATAGTAAAACAGTATAAGAAAATATTTGAAATGGAAGGAATAGAACTTATATTTACAGATGATGCTCTTGAATTAATAGCAGAGAATGCACATAAAAGAAAAATGGGAGCAAGGGGCTTAAGAAGTATAATTGAGGAAATGATGCTTGATGTTATGTTCAAACTTCCTCAAATGAAAGGTAAATATAATAAGTGTATAGTGGATAAAGAAGTTGTTAAGGGAAATAAAAAACCAGTATTTTTGAAGGAATGAAAATCCTTGTAACGAGTGCACTCCCTTATGCAAATGGGCCTATCCATTTAGGACATCTTGCAGGATGCTATCTTCCAGCAGATATATACTTTAAATTCCAGAAATATTTAATGAAAAGGGATGTAATTCATATATGCGGAACAGATGAGCATGGCGTGCCGATTACAATTGAAGCAGAAAAAAGAGGAATCACTCCAAGAGAACTTGTTGATTTTTATCATAAAGAGATAAAGGAAACATTTGATGAATTGGGAATTGAATTTACACACTTTTCAGGGACAGCAAGGAAGATTCATTATGAACTTGCGCAAAACTTTTTTAAAAAGATTTATGAGAAAGGGTACATAGAAAGAAGGGAAGAAGAAGCCCTGTATTGTGAGAATTGTAATAAATTTTTACCTGACAGATATGTTGAAGGAATATGCCCTTATTGTAAATCTCCTGGAGCAAGAGGAGACCAATGCGAAGCATGTGGTAGATGGCTTGAACCAAGTATGCTTCTGGAACCAAAATGTAAAATATGCTCCTCACCCCCTATAAGAAAAAAAACATTCCACTTTTATTTTTTACTTCCAAAACTTGAAGAAAAATTATACAACTGGTTAAAAGAAAAAAATTACTGGAAACCAAATGTGTTAAACTATGCTCTTTCATGGATAAAAGAAGGATTAAAACCAAGATCAATAACAAGGGACCTTAAATGGGGTGTGCCTGTTCCACTTGAAGAGGCGAAAGAAAAAGTTCTTTATGTATGGTTTGATGCACCAATTGGTTATATTTCAATAACAAAGGAATGGGCAGAAAAAATTGGAAAAGAAAGTTTATGGAAAGAATACTGGATGGATGAAGACACAAAACTCGTGCATTTTATAGGTAAAGATAATATTGTTTTTCATGCAATAATATGGCCTGCAATGCTTATGGCAAATGGAGATTACATACTGCCATATAATATTCCTGCTAATGAATACTTAAATATGGAAGGAGCAAAAATGTCAACAAGTAGGGGAATGGCTATATGGGCAAAGGATTATATAAAAGCATATCCACCTGACTATTTAAGATTTGGTCTTTCCCTTATACTTCCTGAAACAAAAGACTCTGAATTTTCTTACAATGAGTGGCTCCAGAATGTGAATAATCATCTTGCAGACAATTTTGGTAATCTTATCCAAAGGGTTATTACATTCATCCATAAAAACTATGGTGGTAGAATCCCTGAAAGAATTCCACCAGGTGAATTGGAAAATAATTTGATTTCTTCAATGAATAAAACAGTTCAAAAATATACAGAACTTATGGAAAATTTTAAATTTAAGGATGCATTAAGATGTTTACTTTCCCTTTCAAGTGATGTGAATAGATATATAGATTTCGCAAAACCATGGGAAGAAATAAAAAGGGATAATAAAAAGGCAGGAAGTATTCTTGGTTATGCAACAGGAATAATAAATGTATTAAGGGTTTTATTTTATCCATTTATTCCTTTTTCTTCTAAAAAAATTTCAGATACCTTAGGAGAAAACAGTTTTGAAATTGAATCAATTAAAAATCCATTTATTGATAATAAAGTAATAGGCAAAACAGAAATTTTATTTAAAAAAACTCAGGAAATAAAAATAGAAGAAAAAAAAGAAGAAATTATAAAGTTTGAGGAGTTCAGCAAAATGGACATAAGGGTTGGTGAAATAAAGGAAGCAGAAAAAATAAAAGGAAAAGATAAACTTTTAAAGTTAAAAGTTAGTTTTGGAAATTTTGAAAGGAACATTGTTGCAGGAATAGGTGATATTTATAAAGAAAATGAACTGATCGGTAAAAAAATAGTGGTTATTTTAAATCTTGAACCAAAAAAAATAGGAGGCGTTTTATCAGAGGGTATGCTTCTTGCAGCAGATTTTGAAGGAAAACCTGTTTTAATTATTCCTGAAAAGGATGTGCCTTCTGGAATTAAAGTAAAATGAAAATAATTGATTCTCATACTCACTTAAATGATGAAGCCTTTAACGAAGATTTAAAAGAGGTAATAGAAAGAGCTATTAATAATGGAATAGATAAAATGATTGTTGTAGGCTATGATGCAGAATCATCTTATATTGCCTTGAAACTTGCAAAAGATTATAAAGAAATAATATACGCATCAGCAGGAATTCATCCCCATGACGCCGATGAATTTGAAGAAAATATAAAAGAAATAGAAGATTTGGCAAAGGAAAAGGAAATAATAGCAATAGGAGAAACAGGTCTTGATTATTACAGAAATTATTCCAAAAAGGAAAAGCAAATAGAGGCATTTATTGCACATATTGA
Source organism: Caldifarciminota bacterium (assembly GCA_039803745.1). GTDB lineage: Bacteria > Hydrothermota > Hydrothermia > Hydrothermales > Hydrothermaceae > JBDRZD01. The sequence continues at coordinate 2,444 of JBDRZD010000024.1, read as the reverse complement.
AATTGCTAAAAGGTTTCAAAAACCTTTAATAATTCATACGAGAAAATCTTTTGGTGACACATTTAATATATTAAAAAAATATAAGAATTTAAGCGGGGTTTTTCATTGTTTTTCAGGCGGAAAAGAGGAAGCAATTTTTACTCAAAAACTCGGGTTTTATATCTCTTTTTCTGGTTCTATCACATATAATTCAAAAAAACTTGAAGAGGCATTAAAAAATGTAAATGAAGATAGGCTTTTAATTGAAACTGATTCACCCTATCTCACTCCATTTCCCTTAAAGGGAAGGTGTGAACCCTCTTATATAGTTTATACATTGAGAAGAATTAGTGAAATTTTAAATAAAAAGGAAGAAGAAATTAAAGAAAAAATATATAAAAATACTAAAATTCTTTTCAATTTGACATAAAAAATTAATAACTTTTATAATAGATTGTTTATGTTTTTTAAATCTTATGAATATATAATAGAACCCTTAAATAAAGTAAATAAAGAAATTGAAAAAGCCTTTACTAAAAAATATTTTTCAAAATTCCCCCCTATTTATAAAGAGGGCAAAAGATTAAGAGCAGTGATAAATCTTTTTACATCAAAAGCCTTTGAAAAATATGACAGAAATATCATAAAAATAGCAACATCCTTAGAACTTATTCATTTTTCTTCTTTAATACATGATGATGTTATTGATAACGCTGATACAAGAAGAAACTCAATTTCTGTGAATAGACTTTTCGGGAATCACACGGCAATCTTAATTGGTGATTATTTATTTTCAAAGGCATTAAATTTTATATCTTCAATAAAAAACCCTTTAATTTTTAAAGAATTTTCAAGAGCAGCTTACTTAATGTGTGAAGGAGAAATAATAGAGGAATTTACTGAAAGAGAAAACACTTTTTGTGAGGATTATTATTTTGATCTTATCTATAAAAAAACAGGAGCATTATTTGAATCAGCAAGTATTCTTGGTGCTTTTTATAGAGAAGAGAAAAACAAAAAATTTGGTGAATTTGGCAAGAAATTTGGCATCTTATATCAAATTTTTGATGATATAATAGATTTTCTTTATGAAGAGGACATAAAACAGGGAAAGGTAACTTTACCTTTAATATACACAAAATCGCAAATTTTTAAAAAATTCCCGGAATTTAAGAAAAAAAAGGATGGAATAGAGATAAAAAAATTAAAAGAAATAGTCATTGAAAACAAAGGGATACAGAAATCAATGAAAAAAGGAGAGAAATTTATAAAGGAAATAAAAACAATTTTAAAAAGTTTTTCTTATCCATTAAATAAATTTTTAAATAGTTTTGTAGATGAAATACATGCTTATGTTTTAGAAAAAGTAAATAAATTTAAGGAGGTATAAAATGTTAAAGGAACTTTTAAAGCCAGAAAGAATAATTTTAAATTTAACCTCAACAAAAAAAGATGATGTTTTAAAAGAACTTGTTGATGTACTTGATTTACCTGAAGATAAAAAGAAAATAATTATTGAAACTTTAAAAAAGAGAGAACAGATAGGATCAACTGGCATAGGAAGAGGAATAGCCATACCCCATTGTAGAAGTGCAATCCTTGACAAAGTTTATCTTGTTGTTGGAAGAAGTAAAAAAGGTATAGATTTTGATGCAATAGATGAGAAACCCGTGCATCTTTTTTTCTTACTCTGTGCATCTCCAAGAGATCCTGAATCAAGATATCTAATAACGCTTGGAAAAATAGCAGAAATATCAAGAAAATTATCAAGGGATAAGAAATACATGCAGATAGAAGACGAAAAGGAATTTATAGAATATTTAGCCTCACTGGAGGGAAGATGAACAAAATTTTAAAAATTTTAATAGTTTTGAATGACCTTGATGAGAAGTTAAAAATATTTAAAGATGAAAAATACAGGGAAATATTCAATATATCAAGTAAGATGATAAGCACATGGGAAAAAAAGAGAGAAAATGAATTCAAGAAATTACCTCCTGAAGTTCAGGAAAATTATGAAAGACTCAGGAAAAGATACGGGTTCGGACTTGCCTCTGTAACAGAAGGTTCCTGCAACAATTGTAATCAAAAATTGCCAGTATTTATGTTTGCCATAAAAAATCCTAATAAGGAATTGAGAACATGTCCAAACTGTGGAATTTATATAATTTTATAAGGAGGTAAAATGAAAGAAGGAGCAATTCCTGTTGAAGTTCCTGAAAAAGAGGCAGAAGGTATTTATTCAAATATTGCAATGATAATCCATTCGCCCTCTGAATTCATAATTGATTTTGCAAGAATTATGCCCGGAGTAAATAAGGCAAAGGTTTTTGCAAGAATAATAATGACCCCTCAACATGCAAAAATGCTTTATAATGCACTTGGTGAAAATATTAAAAAGTTTGAAGAAAAATTCGGTGAAATAAAAATATTTGAACAGGTTGAAAAAAAAGTTGGATTTATAG